>NZ_JAHBDG010000001.1:0-178620 GCF_019956305.1 Pseudomonas sp. BF-B-30
GTTTTGAGCTACCTGCTGTTCGAGGCGGGGTATTGCAGCGAGTTGATTGAACTGGGGCGGCGGGATGCGTTGGCCAAGCGCGGGGAGTTGTGCCGGTTTCTTGGAATTGGAGAGTCTTTGGTTTCGGCTTGAGATGTAGGAGCGAGCCCGCTCGCGATGGACGAAAGGACACCGCGGGGTATCAGGACCCCAGCGTTATCGTTCACGACCATCGCGAGCGGGCTCGCTCCTACAGGAGGTGTTCAGATCAGAAGTGAACCTTGACCAGGAAGCTGGTCACGCTCTGATCGGTCTTGAAGCCCTCGCTGTCTTCGATACCGTATTTGTTTTTCCAGTAGTCATACTCGACACCGACGTACAGCTGCTTGGCACCCAGATTCAACGCCTTGCCCAGGTCGTATTTGACCTGCGGGTTGAAGTGCAGGTTGGCGTGGTACTCGCCTTTGCTGTTGACGTCGTTGTCTACCACCCAGTCCATGAAGCCGTCGATCAGGACGTCCGAGCCACCCACCGGAATGGTGTAGGACCAGACCGGAGTGATCTGCCAGACATCGTCACCCGGACGGCCACCCTCGGTGTGACGATTATAGAAGTTCAACTGGAAGTAATCGAAACCAGGAATGGCCAGGTCGAAACCAGGACCGACCAGGTACGACTCGGTGTCGTCTTCGCCGAACTCATACGTCATGGCCAGCAGCACGTCCTTGATCGGGCCGAACTCCAGCTTCTGGTCAAAGATCTTGCCGAACGACAGGCGTGGCTGGAATTCGCCGTAGTGAGTGTTTTCACCCGCGAAATGGTCTTCCTTGCCGTTGTAGAAGATTTTGTCGATGAAGAAGAAGTTGTCGCCGTACTTCCAGGCATCGGCGTGTTCGAAGGTCACCGTCTGCTGGATGCGCGGGTTGACCTGGAAGTCCTTGCCATACAGATAGGTCAGGCTGTTGTTTTGCCACTGCAGCAAATCGCCGGCCATGGCCTGGCCCCCGGCCAGCATCGATCCCGCCAGCATCAGGCTAGTGCACGTACGTTTCATTCGGTTGCTCCCAAAAAGTAGGTGGTTCCACGTTATTTTTTTAAGGTCGGCGCTCTGGTGTGGCGCCTTTTTCTGTAGCGGTAAAAAATCATCCATTCGGTCAGCTTTAATGCTGTTAGCAAGAGCTGAGCCAAGGCTTTCAAAAAGCAAAAAAACTCCCGTTCGACGGCTCAAGAGCGGTCGATTGAGAGGGGTTTTGGAGTGCCTTGGTGCCTGCCAGAGCCGGGATAAGTTGGCTTTCTGGTCAGGTTTTACATCCGGGCTTTTTTTTAAACCGGATTCGGGCGGCCGCGGAGAATACTGACTCCTCGGCCAGGTCTCAAGTGCTCCGCAACGGCGCACCGACGGCAGGTTTTGGGCACGGTTGCGGAGCAGCATCAGAAGTGCACCTTTACCAGCAGGCTGGCGGTGTTTTCATTGGTGTTGAAACGGGAGCTGTCCTGGACGCCGTATTTGTCTTTCCAGTAGCTGTATTCGGTGCCGACATACACCTGTTTCTCGCGCCAGCCCAGGGCTTTGCCCAGGTCGTATTTGATCTGCGGGTTGAAGTGCAGGTTGGCGTGATAGGTGCCGCGGGAGTTCTGGTCGTTATCCACGACCCAGTCGATGTAGCCGTCGATCAACAGGTTCGAGTTGCCCAGTGGCAGGGTGTAGGACCAGGCCGGGCTGATTTGCCAGACATCATCGCCAGGGCGCGAGCCTTCGGTCTGGCGGTAATAGAAGTTCAAGGTGAAAAAGTTGAAGCCCGGTACCGCGAGGTCGAAACCGGGACCGATCATATAGGCCTCGGTGTCGTCTTCACCGTTCTCGTAGGTCATGGCCAGCAGCACGTCCTTGATCGGGCCGAATTCGAAACGGCGGTCGAGGATCTTGCCGAAGGATAGGCGTGGGCTGAACTCGCCGTAATAGGCATGAACGCCTTTGTTTCGGTCTTTCTCGCCGTTGTAGTAGGTGCTGTCGATGAACATGAAGTTGTCGCCGTACTTCCAGCGGTCGGCGTGTTCGAAGGTTATCGTCTGCTGGATCGCCGGGTTGATCGCGAAGTTCTTGCCATACAGATAGCTCAGGCTGTTGGTCTGCCACAGCAGTAGATCGCCGGCCATGGCCTGACTCGCGGCCAGCAGGCCAGCACCCAACAGCAGGTTGGTTTGTGTCCGAATCATCTGTTGCTCCCTCTTGTTTTTATTTTAAGGCGCAGGAAACCCTTACCCTGTAGGAGCGAGCCTGCTCGCGATGGTCGTCAACGATTACGCGTGTTATCTGGATAAACGCGGTGTTCTCGGGTTCATCGCGAGCAGGCTCGCTCCTACAGGGGGCGTGTGTTTCCGGGTTAATGCGTGTGAGCGTGGCAGTCGTTGATGGCCGCGCGTTCGGCGCCACCAAGGATGTTGAACAGCAGGTTCAGCGTCAGCGCGCTGAGGGTGGCCATGGCGATGCCGCTGTGGGTGATCGGGCTCATCCACACGGGCAGGTGGGCGAAAAACTCCGGGCGTACAACCGGGATCAGGCCCATGCCGATGCTCACCGCCACCAGTAACTGGTTGCGACGGTCACCGATGTCGGCCTCCTGGAGAATCTTGATTCCGGTGGCGGCGACCATGCCGAACATCGCAATCGCTGCGCCGCCCAGTACTGCCGGAGGAATCGACGCCACCAAAAACGCGGCTTTGGGCAGCAGGCTCAAGACGATCAGCAACCCGCCGGCAACGATGGTCACCGAACGGCAACGCACGCCGGTCATCTGTACCAGACCGATATTCTGGGCGAAGGAGGAGTGGGTGAAGGTGTTGAAGAACCCGGCGAAGAACGAAGCGCCGGCATCGCACAACAAGCCTCGACGCAGCATCCGTGGACAGACTTCCTGGCCGGTGATCTTGCCCAGCGCCAGGAACATCCCGGTGGACTCGACGAAGATGATCACTACCACCAGACACATCGACAGGATCGGCGCGAGTTCGAATTTGGGCATGCCGAAGTGCAGCGGTGTGACGAATTGCAGCCATGGCGCCTGAGCCATGCCACTGAGGTCGACCATGCCGAGCAGGCCGCAGAGCACATAGCCCAGGCACATGCCGATCAGCACGGAAATATTGACCCAGAAACCGCGCATGAAGCGATGCACCAGCAAGATGGTGCCCAGTACCAGTGCGGCGATGGTCAGGTAAATCGGCGAACCGAATTGAGTGGCGCTGGCACCGCCGCCGGCCCAGTTCACAGCCACGGGGAACAGCGACAAACCGATCGAGGTGATGACTGTGCCGGTCACCAGCGGCGGGAAGAAGCGTACGACTTTGGACATGAACGGGGCGATGATCATGCCGAAGAAGCCGGCGGCGATGGTCGCGCCGAAGATCCCTTGCAGGCCGATACCGGGCATGCCGGCCATGGCGACCATGCTGCCGACGGCGGCGAAACTGGCGCCCATCATCACCGGCATGCGAATGCCCATGGGGCCGATGCCGAGGGACTGGACGATGGTGGCGATACCCGCCACCAGCAGGTCGGCGTTGATCAGGAAGGCGATTTCTTCACGACTCAGGCCAGCGGCCTGTCCGATGATCAGCGGTACCGCGATGGCACCACCGTACATCAGCAGAACATGTTGCAAACCGACCAGGATCAGTTGCAAGAGGGGCAAACGCTGAATGGCGGGTGCGTCGGGGATGCGCGCTTCGGATAGCTCGGACATGCAACACCTCGGATCTTTTTATTCTTGTGATTTACAGCTGCAGTGCTGCTGGCAGCTGTATTCGAATCTGGTGGACCGCGTTGCGGCCAATCGCAGGCAAGCCAGCTCCCACACAGGCCATGCAAAGCCTGTGGGAGCGAGCTTGCCCGCGATGCTTTTAGCGATTAATTGGTCTGGGCTCCCTGCACAATCCAGGCACCGATCAGGTCACGTTCCTGCTGAGTCATCTGCGTGATGTTGCCCAGTGGCATGATCTGGCTGGTGACGGCTTGCGCCTGAATCCGCGGTGCGTTCTGACGGATTTGCTCGGGAGTGTCCAGCATCACCCCGGCCGGGGCCGCGCTGAACAACGGGCTGGTTGGTTTGGCCGAGTGGCAGACCGTGCAACGCTCCTGGATCACGCTGTGCACCTTGTCGAAACCCGGGCCGGCATTGGATGCCTGAGCCGGAGCGGCAGCAGGTGCTTGTGCAGGTTTGGCTTCAGCAGGTTTCAAACCACCGCCCACTGCGGTTTCCGGCAGCGGCTGGTATTCGATTTTCGCTGGAGCGTTGGCCACTTCAGGGGCGCTGGACATCGGCTTCGGACCGGACACATAAGCCAGGCAGATCATGCCCACCGCTGCCACCGGCAGGGTCCAGGCAAACTTGTGGCTGTCGTGACGGGTGTTGAAGTAGTGACGCACCAACACCGCCAGTACCGCGATCCCGGCCAGGATCAACCAGTTGTACTGGCTGCCGTAGGTGCTCGGGAAGTGGTTGCTGATCATGATGAACAGCACCGGCAAGGTGAAGTAGTTGTTGTGACGCGAACGCAACAGGCCTTTGGCCGGCAGCGCCGGATCCGGCGTGCGGTTCTCGGCAATCGCCGCAACCAGTGCGCGCTGTGCCGGCATGATGATGCGGAACACGTTGCCGACCATGATGGTGCCGATGATCGCGCCGACGTGAAGGTACGCACCCCGACCGCTGAACACTTTGCTGAAGCCGTAGGCTGCGCCGATGATCAGGACGAACAGGATGAAACCCAACAGGGCAGGGCGTTTGCCCAGGGCCGAGTCGCACAGGAAGGAGTAGATGAACCAACCGATGAACAGCGAGCCGAGGCCGATGGCCACGCCTTCAGGACCGCTCAGGGTGCTGCCCGGAGCCAGCAGGTAGAGCGTCGGGTTGGAGTAGAACACCACGCACAGCAGCGCGATACCCGACATCCAGGTGAAGTAGGCTTCCCATTTGAACCAGTGCAGGTTGTCCGGCATGGTCGGTGGAGCCAGTTTGTATTTTTCCAGGTGATAGATACCGCCGCCGTGGATCGCCCACAAATCACCGGCCAGACCGCTTTTCGGATTGACCCGATTGAGGTTGTTTTCCAGCCAGACGAAGTAGAACGACGCACCGATCCAGGCCACGCCAGTAATCATGTGAACCCAGCGCACGCTCAGGTTCAGCCATTCCAACAGATGTGCTTCCACAGTCTTTACCTCTCGCCCGTCACTCTGTTGTCGAGTGATCGGACCTTCTCTTATTGGTGGGGGGCGAGGATCAAACGCTCATCCTCTTTGAAAAAATGCTCATCGCAGTTATTGCCTGTGCCACTGCGATCAACCACCAGGAAGTCATCCCGCTTTTCGATCGTCAGCACCGGGTGGTGCCAGACGCCGCGATGGTAATTAATGCCCTGCCTGCCGTTGGTGACGAAGGCGCGGACCAAGCCTGATACAGGTTCATCGCCAAGTGGCGCGACCACGATCAGAAAGGGGTTGCCGAGCAGCGGAATGAAAGCCTGGCTGCCCAGCGGATGGCGCTCCAGCATGCTGACGGTCAGCGGCATGTCCTGCGCATCGGCGCGGAAGATGCTGATGATCGCGTTGTCCTCTGGCTTAGCGGTTTCGACCACAGCCAGTTTATGGAAGCGCATGGTCGAACCGTTGTTGATCATGAAGTGATCGCTGCCGTCGGTTTCGATCACGTCACCGAAAGGGGCGAAGGCTTCTTTGGTCAGCGGTTCAATCGTCAGTGTGCGCATGCTGGTCTTCTTTTCGTTGAGTTCTGTGTTGTTGGTTCTGACGCCTTCGCGAGCAAGCCCGCTCCCACATTCGACCGCATTCCCCTGTGGGAGCGGGCTTGCTCGCGAAGGGCGCGCCGCTTATTTGGCGACCTTGCCCAAAACGCGCAGGCGGCTCACACCACCATCCGGGAACACGTTCAGGCGGATGTGGGTGATCGGGCCCAGTGCCTTGATCTGCTCGGCGAAGGTGTGCTCGGCGTGCATTTCCAGCTTCTGGCTTGGCAGCAGTTCGCGCCAGAACAGCGACTGGGTTTCGATCTGGCTGTCGGTACCGCCCTTCACGAACGCGCCCTGGATCGAGCAGCTGTCCGGGTAGTTGCCTTTGAAGTGCAGGGTGTCGACGATGACTTTCTCCACTTCGCCGGCATGACCCAGCGCGACGATGACCCAGTCATTACCCGGGGTACGACGACGCGCGGTTTCCCAGCCATCGCCCATGTTGATGCCACGGCCCGGGTTGAGGATGTTGCTCATGCGACCGAAGTGTTCATCGGAGCAGGCGAGGGCGCGACCACCGTTAAGGGCCGCAGCCAGGTCGACTTGCTCGTTGTCGCCGGTAGCCGACCAGTCACGGAACGGCACGCCGTACACGCGCAGACGGGCCACGCCGCCATCCGGGTAGATGTTGAAGCGCAGGTGGCTGAAGGCCTGGTCGTTGTTGATTTCGTGGTAGTGGTGGCTGTTGCCTTGCAGCTCGACGGCCGACAGCACTTCAACCCACTGGGTGTTTTCGTTCGGCTCGCCTTCGGTCAGGAAGCAGGCTTCCAGGGACGCCGATGGCGGGAAGTTGCCGGTGAAGAATGAAGTGTCGATGTCGACGCCCTTGATCGAACCCGGTACGCCCAGGCGGATCACTGCGCTGTCGAAGCCTTCGAAGCGCTTGCGGCGCGATTCCCAGCCGTCCATCCACTTGCCGTTGTCATCGAACACGCCCTCCTTCCATACGGCCGGGGTCGGTTGGAACAGACGGTTGGCGTCTGCGAACCAGTCATCGGTGACCGAGATGATTTTGGTGCCCAGGCGGGCATCGGCCAGGTTGACGAACTTCTCGAAAGGTACGGCGTAAGCTTTCATTCTTCTTGTCTGCCTTTAAATAAGTGGCTTGGGATACTTGCCAGGCCCCGGGCGGTTTCGGCGTTCTTGAATCCGCTGGGGCCAGGCTTGCTATAGGGTCAGTAATCGGAACAGGGCGATCTTGTTGATCTCCGCCAGCGCGCACTTGAACTCGGTGTCGACCGGGTTGTGGATGCGCGTTTCGAACGCTGCGAGGATCTGATGCCGGTTGCTGCCTTTTACCGCCATGATGAAGGGAAACTTGAACTTGGCTTTGTAGGCGTCGTTCAGCTCGGTGAAGCGAGAAAACTCTTCGGCCGTGCATTGGTGAATACCGGCGCCAGCCTGTTCATTGGTGCTGGCTTCGGTAAGTTGGCCCTGGACGGCGGCTTTGCCGGCCAGGTCCGGGTGAGCGTTGATCAATGCCAGCTGACTGGTGTGATCGGCGCTCAACAGGATGTCGCTCATGCGCTGGTGCAAGGTTTCGATCTCATCGATCGAGGCATCCTGGCCCAGCTCGTAGGCCTTCTCGGCCACCCATGGCGAATGTTCGTAGATGTCGGCGAAAGCGGCGACGAAGGCGTCGCGGCTCAGGGCCGAAGGTTTGACGGTTTGAAAGGTGCTCATTTGGCAGCCCCTGTGTACGGGTGGGTTTCTTGCCAGTGACGCGCGATGTCGACACGACGGCTGAACCACACCTGTTCATGACTTTTAGCGTATTCGATAAAACGCTTGAGTGAAGCCAGACGCGCCGGACGGCCGATCAGGCGGCAGTGCAGACCGATCGACAGCATCTTCGGAGCCTCGGCGCCTTCGGCGTAGAGCACGTCGAACGCATCTTTCAGGTATTCGAAGAAGTCGTCGCCCTTGTTGAAACCCTGGACCTGGGTGAAGCGCATGTCGTTGGTGTCCAGGGTATACGGGATCACCAGGTGCGGCTTGCCGGTCGGGTTGTTCGGTTCCCAGTAGGGCAGGTCGTCGTCGTAGGTGTCGCAGTCGTAGAGGAAACCACCTTCTTCCATCACCAGGCGACGGGTGTTCGGGCCCGTGCGGCCGGTGTACCAGCCCAGCGGGCGAGTGCCTGTGATTTCGGTAAGGATGCGGATCGCTTCGAGCATGTGCTCGCGTTCCTGGGCTTCGTCCATGTACTGGTAGTCGATCCAGCGATAGCCATGGCTGCAGATCTCGTGGCCGGCATCGACCATGGCGCGGATCACGTCCGGGTGACGCTGGGCGGCCATGGCCACGGCGAAGATGGTCAGTGGAATGTCGAATTCCTTGAACAGCTTCAGGATCCGCCACACGCCGGCACGGCTGCCATACTCGTAGAGGGATTCCATGCTCATGTTGCGCGCGCCTTGCAGCGGCTGGGCTGAAACCATTTCCGAGAGGAACGCTTCGGATTCTTTGTCGCCGTGCAGGATGTTGCGCTCGCCGCCTTCTTCGTAATTGAGTACGAACGACAGGGCAATACGGGCATTGCCCGGCCAGTGGGGGTGAGGAGGGTTACTGCCGTAACCGACCAGGTCGCGTGGGTAGTCAGCGCTCACTGCAGGCTTCCTTCTTATTCGATGATGACGGTTGGTGTGACGCAGCTGAAAATGGGATGGCGGGCTTGCGTCACAGCGATGGGCTGATTGTATACAACTTTATATTCACTTTGTAAGCCTGATTTTTCGCATTTTTCACCGACTGTCATCTTTTACTGCTATTGGCGTGAGCCTGCAAGAAATCTGCCTGACTGGTCAATTATTGATTGGAGGGTTCATAGGCTGTGCGGTTTGGCGGGAAATCGGCGGCAAATATGCAGATGACGGGCGTCATACGAAAAATGTCGTTTTTATTGTGTACAATTTTTTTGAAAAGTGTCTTAATCAGTCGCTCGCCGCAGCTTTTCGTGCTCCGAATCGGTGCGGTCTCCTTTTCAACTGACTTCGGGAGGCGCGAAGTCTGACTGCTCCACGCAGGCAGGCGCGCAGAATCAATGGGACGTTTGACTACACACGTTTTGGACGCAGCACACGGTTGCCCGGGCAGCTCGATCAAGGTCGAGTTGTACCGCGTTGAAGGATCGCACCTGGAATTGGTCGCCAGCGCGATAACCAACAGCGATGGCCGTGTCGATGCACCGCTGCTGCAAGGCGATGACTACCGCACCGGGGTCTATCAGGTTCAGTTTCATGCCGGCGATTACTACCGCGCCCGTGGCGTTCAGCTGCCGGAGCCTGCATTCCTTGATGTGGTGGTGCTGCGTTTTGGCATCTCCGCCGAGCAGGATCACTACCATGTGCCGTTGTTGATTTCGCCTTACAGCTACTCCACCTATCGCGGCAGCTGATCCCCCAGGCAGCTGCTGCAACCTGGAAGCGACTGCGCATATAGCTTCTTTGGTCTTTCGCCCGCTCACACTGCGGGCTTTTTTTCGTCTTCTGTAGGAGCAGCCGGTCGACGCTCGATTGCTCGCGATGAAGGCCCAGACAACGCGGGCATTCAGATGGCCCGCGTCATCGTTAACGTCCATCGCGAGCAAGCTCGCTCCTACAGTTGTTAGCGGCTCAGTAGAGACGCAGCCCCCGCACCACTGAACAACCCCGCACTGATCCGGTTGAACCAGCTCTGGCCCTTGCCGCTGCGCAGATACCGTGCCGCACCATGGGCGCCGAGGCCGTAGGCCAGTTTGCACAGCAGGTCGAGCACGGTCCAGGTCACGATCATCACCAGCAGTTGTGGGAGGAACGGCTGTTCGGCACTCAAGAACTGCGGCAGGAAAGCGGCGAAGAACAGGATATCTTTCGGGTTGCTTGCGCCCAGCATGAACGCACGCCCGAACAGTGCGCGAAAGCGTGGCACCGGCGCGGCCTGTGGCACTTCAGCGCCATGGGAAGGCAGGCGCGATTGCTGCCAGCTCTGCCAGGCGAGGTAGAACAGGTAAAGGGCGCCAAGAATCTTCAGGGCACTGAACAGCTGTTCCGACGCCAGCAACAACGCCCCCAGACCCAGCGCCGAAGCACTCAGCAGGCAGATCGATGCCGACACGCCGCCGAGAAAGGCCGGGTAAGAGCGGCGCAGGCCGTAATTCAGACTGTTGCTGATCATCAGCAACGACAGCGGCCCCGGGATCAGGATCACTATCAGCGCAGCGCCGCTGAACAGCAGCCAGGTTTCCAGACTCATCACTTTCCTCCATTTGCACAAAAGCCCCACCCGACGGGGTGAGGCTGTTTTCAAGCGTGTACCGCGTGTGGTTTACAAGAAGATGAACTTGGCGATGAAGATCGCGCAGAGCACCCACAGGCTCACCGAAATTTCCTTGTACTTGCCGGTACCGGCCTTCATCGCCACGTAGGTGATGAAGCCCAGCGCGATGCCGTCGGCGACCGAGAAAGTCAGCGGCATCATGATGGCGGTGACAATTGCCGGAATGCTGTCGGTGGCTTCGTCCCATTCGATGTGGGCCATGCCGCCCATCATCAGCATCGCTACATAAATCAGCGCGCCCGCGGTTGCATAGGCAGGAATCATCCCGGCCAGCGGTGCGAAGAACATGGCTGCAATAAATAGCACACCTACGGTCACTGCGGTAAGACCAGTCCGACCACCCGCTGCAACACCGGCAGCACTTTCCACGTAGCTGGTGACCGGAGGAACGCCGACTACCGCACCGAATACGCTGGAAGCACTGTCGGCTTTCATGGCGCGGGAGAGGTTTTCGATCCTGCCATCAGCGCCCACCAGGTTGGCACGCTGGGCAACGCCCATCAGGGTGCCTGCGGTGTCGAACATGTGCACGAAGAGGAAGGCCAGGACCACGCTGACCATGCTGATGTTGAATACACCCACAACGTTCATGGCCATCCAGGTCGGAGCCAGGCTCGGTGGGGCGGACATGATGCCCTCGTAGTGCACCAGCCCAAGGCCCCAACCGGCGAGGGTCACGGTGATGATACTGATGAGGATCGCGCCGAACACCTTGTGATAGCTGAGGATGGCGATCATCAGGAAGCACACGGCGGCGAGCAGCGGACCGGGTTCGCGCAGGGAGCCGAGCTTGATCAGGGTCGCCGGGCTATCGACGACGATACCTGCGGTTTTCAGGCCGATCAGCCCCAGGAACAGACCCACGCCGGCGCCCATGGCGAAGCGCAGGCTGACCGGGATGCTGTTGAGCAGCCATTCGCGGATCCGCGAGAAGGTCAGGATCATGAACAACACACCGGACACAAACACCGCGCCGAGGGCGGTTTCCCAGTTGTAGCCCATGGTGCCAACCACGGTGTAGGTGAAGAAGGCGTTCAGCCCCATGCCTGGTGCCAGGCCGACCGGCCAGTTGGCGTACAGGCCCATCAACAGGCAACCGAGTGCCGCGGCGATACAGGTGGCGACGAACGCCGCCCCGTGATCGATCCCGGCGTCGGCCATGATGTTGGGGTTGACGAAAATGATGTAAGCCATAGTGATGAAGGTTGTCAGACCGGCAATCAGCTCGGTCTTCACCGTGGTGCCGTGCAAGCTGAGTTTGAACAGACGTTCCAGCAAGCCATTGCGTAATGGCGGCGAGATTTCCAGCGTCGGTGCTTCGGATTTGCGGCTTTCCACAGCGAGTACTCCTCAAGAGTTTTATTTTTATTTCCAGGGCCGGATCCGAGAGGGGTGGCAGCGGCCCTTTGAGGTACTTGCGAATTTGTTGACCGCTTGGTCAGGAACTCGCACGAAGTGGATTATGCTTTTGTATACAAAGAAAGCAAATAATGTTTTTGATTTTGTAGACGAAAAGTTTGGCAATAGGGATATATCGCCTGTTCTGGCCCCTTCGCGAGCAAGCCCGCTCCCACAGGGGAATGCGGTCACCTGTGGGAGCGGGCTTGCTCGCGAAGGCATCGGTTCAGCCACTGCAAATCCAGCAGATTGAATACTCAGTCTGCCGACAACTGGCCTTTTCCCAATGCCAGGTTCACCGTCAACCACCCATTCACCGCTGTCTCCCCGGCCTCGGCAAACACCCGCTCCAGCAATTTCACCTGCTCACGGCGCAACGACTGTTCGAAACGAGCGCCGTCATCGGTCAGTTCCAGCAGCCGCTTACGCTTGTCCGACTCGGACGCGACGCTGTCCACCAGATGCATCTCGACCAACTGACGCAACGGCATGTTCAACGCCTGCTTGCTCACACCGAGTAAAGCCAGCAGTTCCTTGACACTCAGGTTCGGATAGCGGGCGATGAAAAACACGATGCGCTGATGCACCCGACTCAGGCCGCGACGTTCGAGCATTTCATCGGCCTTGGCGGTGAAGGCCTGGTAGCCGAAGAAAAACGCTTCCATGGCTTGCTGCTGGGAAAGTGGGTTTTTAAGGTCAAGCATATTGACGTATCCGTTCGGGGAAGCGTAATTTCGGTCAACAAGTTTGACTCATTTTTCACATGCCTCGCTACCGGTGATCCCCATGGCTTTTTCCGAACGTGTCTCACGCCTTAAAAGTTCTTTGATCCGTGAAATCCTCGCTGCGGCCCAACGTCCGCAGGTGATGTCGTTTGCCGGCGGCTTGCCGGCCGAAACCATGTTGCCGAAGGTCGAGTGGACCGAGATGCCGGTTTCCATGGGCCAATACGGCATGAGCGAAGGCGAACCGGCGTTGCGCGAAGCGCTGGCCGCCGAGGCGCGAGCGTTGGGAGTGCCATGTGAGGCAAGCCAGGTACTGGTGGTCAGCGGCTCACAGCAGACCCTCGACCTGGCCGCCAAGCTGTATATCGACAAGGGCACCGAAATCCTGCTCGAGGCGCCGACTTATCTGGCGGCATTGCAGATTTTCCAGCTGTTCGGCGCCGACTGCCTGACCGTGCCGCTGGAGGCTGACGGACCGAACTTGACGGCGCTACGCGCTCGCCTGGAACAACACCGCCCGGCTTTCATCTACTTGATCCCGACCTTCCAGAATCCATCGGCGGTGCGTTACAGCGAAGCCAAACGCAATGCGGTGGCGGCATTGCTCGATGAGTTTGGCGTGACGCTGATTGAGGACGAGCCTTACCGCGAGCTGACCTTCGACGGTGGCAGCGCCACGCCGATTGTCAGTCGCTTGAAGAAGGCCAGCTGGATCTATACCGGGACCGTGTCGAAAACCCTGTTGCCGGGTTTGCGTGTCGGCTACTTGATCGCCAGCCCGGACCTGTTTCCACATCTGTTGAAACTCAAGCAATCGGCGGATTTGCACACCAATCGGGTCGGCCAGTGGCAGGCGCTGCAATGGATCGGCACCGAGAAATATCAGCAACACCGTAGTGAGTTGCGCGATTTTTATCGGGGGCGTCGGGATGCGTTTCAGGCTGCGCTGGAAACGCACTTCTCCGATCTGGCGGACTGGAACGTGCCGCAGGGCGGGCTGTTCTTCTGGTTGAAACTCAAGCAGCCGCAAGACACCCGCACCTTGCTGAATGCCGCGCTGGCCAACGACGTGGCGTTCATGCCGGGGGAGCCGTTCTTCCCCGAGCCGGACAACCATCCGGGGTATCTGCGATTGAACTTCAGCCACATTAATCCGGCGCGGCTGGATGAGGGGCTCAAGCGGTTGGCGGCGGTGGTGCGTGCTGCCCAGGCCGCAAAAGCAGCCTGAAAACAAATAAACCGGCGCATGGGCCGGTTTATTTTTGTCTGAATTTATGGCGCCTGTGCCGGCCTCTTCGCGAGCAAGCCCGCTCCCACAGGGAAATGCGGTCAACTGTGGGAGCGGGCTTGCTCGCGAAGGCGTCAGTCAGATCACCACAAAAACATCAGGCCGCCGCAAAACGCTTGTCCAGATAATCAATGATCACCTTGGACTCATACATCCAGGTGGTCTGGCCATTCTCTTCAATGCGCAGGCACGGCACCTTGATCTTGCCGCCTTGCTCCAGCAAGGTCTGGCGATCCTGTTCGTTGTTCTTCGCGTCGCGAAGGGCCACCGGCACATTCAGGCGGCGCAGGGTACGGCGAGTCTTCACGCAGAACGGGCAGGCGTGGAATTGATACAGCGTCAGGCCCTTGGCAGCCGAATTGACCTGTGCCTGAACCTCCGCCGGGCGCTGCTTCTTGCCTGGGCGGGTGATGAAGTCGATGAAGATGATCAGTTGGCCAAGGCCGACACGAAGCGCTTTTACGAACACGTTGAAAGCCTCACGGTGCAAACGAATAAGGGCGCGCAGCTTACCTGATTTTTTGCGGGCGAAAAAAAACCGGCGATGAACGCCGGTTTTCTTCGTGCCGCAAATTACTTGATGAGGCTGAGGAATTCGCTGCGGGTGGCGGCGTTCTCGCGGAACTCACCGAGCATCACCGAGGTGATCATCGTCGAATTCTGCTTTTCCACACCGCGCATCATCATGCACATGTGCTTGGCCTCGATCACCACCGCAACGCCCAGGGCGCCGGTAACCTGCTGGACCGCATCGGCGATCTGGCGGCTGAGGTTTTCCTGGATCTGCAGGCGGCGGGCGTACATGTCGACGATCCGCGCGACTTTCGACAGGCCCAGGACCTTGCCGCTCGGGATGTAGGCGACGTGAGCCTTGCCGATGAACGGCAGCAAGTGGTGTTCGCACAACGAGTACAACTCGATGTCCTTGACCAGCACCATTTCACTGTTGTCGGAGCTGAACAGGGCACCGTTGGTGACCTCTTCCAGTGTCTGTTCATAGCCGCGGCAGAGGTACTGCATGGCTTTGGCGGCACGTTTTGGCGTGTCGAGCAGGCCTTCGCGGGAAACGTCCTCGCCGAGCTGGCCGAGGATCGCCGTGTAATTCTGTTCCAGGGACATGAAACTACCTGTGGGATTTTACGCAAAGGGCAAGGGTACGGTGACGGACACGACGCTGCAAGCGTGACGCGTCAGCTTTACTCGTCACGACCTTCCATCATGGTGCGTTTGAGCATCACATAAACCGCGCCGGCACCACCATGTTTCGCCTGGCACGAGGTGAAGCCGAGTACCTGTGGATGCTGGCGCAGCCAGGTGTTGACGTGGCTTTTGATCATCGGCCGCTTGCCGTCCAGGCGAACAGCCTTGCCATGGGTGACGCGCACGCAGCGGATTTCGAATTTGGTGGCTTCAGCCAAAAATGCCCAGAGGGTTTCCCGGGCCTTTTCCACGCTCATGCCGTGCAGGTCGAGGCTGCCTTCGAAAGGAATCTGCCCGACCTTGAGCTTGCGCATCTGGCTTTCCTGCACGCCATCGCGGGCCCACATCAGCTCGTCTTCAGGGCCGACGTCGATGACGAACTGATCGGACAGCCCGTCGACGGTGGTGGATTCGGTGCGCACGGTGGCCGCTTGACGCAGTTTGGCAATCTGCGCGCGGTCAGCCTTGGGTTTGCCGGTTTCGGCGCGATCGTGCTTGATCGGCTTGACGCCTTGGATCGCGCTTTTGAACAGGGAAAAATCGTCGTCTTGCATGTCAGCCTCCGCGAAGGGCGGCCAGTTTACCCAACTCGAAGCGAATCGGGCGCGACAAAAACGCGCGCGATGCCAGGCTCAGTCGTGTTTTTTCATCAGGTGCGGGGACATGGCCAGCTCCCGCGACTGCCGTGAGCGACGACGGCAACGGCGCCATAGCCAGACACCGAGGTACAGCACGAACAGGCCGATGGCCAGGATCACGGCAGCACCGGTGCGGCTTGTGTTCAATTCACCCAGGGCGGGTGCGTGGCCGAGCAGGCTGGCGGCACCGGCCATGGCGAGCAACACGCCGCACATCGCCAGCAACGCCGCGAACGTCGCGCCGATTCGAAAACGCCAGTTGCTTTGGCCTTTGGGCCGCAAGCGGCGAGCGTCAAAACCATCGGATAACTTCATTCCGACCTTCCTCAATGGGTATCGGCCCTTCGACCGGGAGTTGACCGGGATGTTCCTGAGGCTAAGACAATTACGGCAAATGGGAGGCTTTTGCGGATGAGCGGCGTTCCGGGCCGCTCATTGAGCGTCGATCAGATCAGTTCACGGGTCAGCGCGAGGGTGGCGAAGTTGTCGCCCATGATCGCCATTTCCGTCTGATGGACGTGTGCGGCACTGAGCACGCCGCCCTTGTAAGGCAGGTCGCGGGTGGCGCAGGCGTCTTCCACCAGGGTGCAGCGGAAGCCCAGGTTCTTGGCCGCACGCACCGTGGTGCTGACGCTGGAGTGGCTCATGAAGCCGCAGACGATCAGGTCAAGGGCGCCGAGGTCTTCCAGGCGTTGTGCCAGTTCGGTGCCGTGAAACGCGCTTGGCAACAATTTGCCGATGACGGTTTCATCGCTCTGTGGCTCCAGGCCCGGAATGAACTCACCGCCTACGCCCTGTGGGTTGAACAGCCCGCCGAGGGTACCGAGGTGGCGGACATGCACGATCGGCCGGCCGGCGGCGCGGGCAGCGGCGAGCAGTTGCTTGATGTTCGCGACAGCTTCATCCATGCCGCTCAGGGCCAGGGGACCGCTGAGGTATTCTTTCTGGGCATCGATGATGACCAGAGTGGCATGGCTCAGATTGGCCGCTGCATAACCGCGGCCGCTGAGTTGAAACATCGTTTTTGGAACAGACATTCTGGGGCTCCTTGGAGTGGGGCTTTTGCGCCATTGTCCTCTGGCTGAGCGGTTCTGTGAATCGCTACGATCGTAGGTGCCGTCGTTGCTGGCCTGTAGCCTTGTCAATAGTCACGTTTTGTTCAATAGCCTAGCGAAAAAATGGATAACTCCTACATTTGAATCGGTAGTTTCCCGCGTCGTCGTGAAGTCGTTTGACTGGTAGAATCCCCCGTCGATTTTTCTGGAGTTTGCCGTCGTGATCACTTCCCGCCTTCGTACCCTGCGTGACCATATCCGTTGGGCCGTCAGCCGCTTCCATGGGGAGGATCTTTTTTTCGGCCATGGCACTGACAACGCCTGGGACGAAGCCCGGCAATTGGTGTTGGGCGCGTTGCACCTGCCGTGGGAAATATCCGACAGCTACCTCGACTGCAATCTGGAAGAAGACGAAGTGGTTCACCTGCAGCTTTTGCTCAAGCGCCGCATCGAAGATCGGGTGCCTACCGCGTATCTGCTGGGCGAGGCCTGGTTCTGTGGCATGTCGTTCATCGTCGATGAGCGTGTGCTGATCCCGCGCTCCCCCATTGGCGAGTTGATCGAAAACCGTTTTACCCCCTGGCTGGCTACCGAGCCGGCGCGGATTCTCGACCTGTGCACCGGTTCCGGTTGCATCGGCATCGCCTGCGCCTACGAGTTCCAGCATGCCGAGGTGGTGTTGGCGGACCTGTCGTTCGAAGCGCTGGAAGTGGCCAATCAGAACATCGAGCGCCATGGTGTCGATGAGCGTGTGTACACGGTGCAGGGCGACGGTTTCGAGGGCTTGCCGGGTCAACGTTTCGACCTGATCGTGTCGAACCCGCCCTACGTCGATGCGGAAGATTTCGCCGACATGCCGGACGAATACCAGCACGAACCGGAACTGGGCCTGGCCTGCGGTGATGACGGTTTGAACCTGGTGCGTCGCATGCTTGCCGAGGCGGCGGATCACCTGACCGAGAAGGGCTTGCTGATTGTCGAAGTGGGCAACAGCCAGGTGCACGTCGAGGCGTTGTACCCGGAAGTCGACTTCGCCTGGCTGGAGTTCGAGCGTGGCGGCCATGGTGTGTTCATGCTCAGCGCGCAGCAGTGTCGTGAGCATCAGGCGTTGTTTGCTTCTCGCGTCTGACCGGGCATTTGTGGCGAGGGGGCTTGCCCCCGTTGGGCTGCGAAGCAGCCCTGAACCCTCACACCAGATTTATCCAGATATGTCTGTGGTAGCTGTTTTGCGACCGCTTCGCGCTCGAACGGGGGCAAGCCCCCTCGCCACAAGGTGCAGTAACTCAAGCCTTCAACGATGCGTGGCAATCCAGATCAACAACCCCGCCTGAAACACCGCAAACGCCACCAGGCAGGTGATGGTGAATCGCAGCCCGGCGTCTTCGCGTTTGTACTTGCTGACTTTTTCTTCGTGTTTCTTGAGTTTGACTTCCTGCTCGGCCAGGTTCTGTTCGGCTTGCTGGAGCATCTGCGCCGCCTCGAGGATTTCCACGACCTGCAGTTTTTCGCTGTTCCAGTCGCCAGAGAGGTCGCCGACCTTGACCGGCTTGACGCTGCCTTTCAAATGCTGGGCATCGGCATACACCACGTCGAAACCGTGCACGCGCAAAAAATGATCGCGGCGCAGGCGGGTGTCTTCGTTCAGTGCATCCTTGTTGTTCAGGTCAAAGCCGTCGACGGTGTAGGTCG
This sequence comes from Pseudomonas sp. BF-B-30, assembly GCF_019956305.1. Lineage (NCBI taxonomy): Bacteria > Pseudomonadati > Pseudomonadota > Gammaproteobacteria > Pseudomonadales > Pseudomonadaceae > Pseudomonas > Pseudomonas sp. BF-B-30. The sequence goes on from NZ_JAHBDG010000001.1 coordinate 18,092, forward strand.
GCCAGCGCTTTTTCGCCCAATTGATGCCCTGGGCCGCCAAGTAGCGACCAATGCCACGGTTCAGCGGTTCAATCTGCAGTCCGCTTTCCGGTCCGAAATGCACGCGTTTTTCGGCGTGTTCGACCCACACGTCCAGATGATTCTGTTCCTTGCGTACGCGCTGGCCGGGCAGGGTGATGCTCATGCGCATCAGGCTGTGCGTCTTGTCATTGCGTTCGGCATAGCCTAACTCGACAAAGCGCAATGGGCGTCCGCCTGTGTTGCGGTCAGTCTGCAGGGGCGCCAGACGGAGCATCTTGTGGTGCTCGACGTGGACGTCCGCCCAGGGCAGCTCGACCGCTGGCGGCACGTCTTTTTCAGCGCTGGTGTCGGGTGAAGTCTGGGTGTCAGTCATAACGGCGAGATCCTGTCCAAGCTCAGCTTGTCGCCAACCAATGTGTTGGCGACAAAGGCTTATCGGCCGTTTTTTTCAAGACTGGAGGTTAACTGGCGCGAAGTCCGTCAATAAAACCGAGGATTCGTGTGCCCAGTTCCGCCGCCAGGGGCAGCTGCGGGTCCTTATAGGAGGCCAGTTGGCGTTTGACGTCGTTGGGCACGATGCGCATGACGTGGTTCATGCCCTCGATCAGCGCCAGTTCGGCGTCCGGTTTGGCAGCCTTGAGCAGCCTTGCGTCATTGACGCCGACCTGGATGTCGTTGCTGCCCTGGATGATCAGTGCTGGCATTTTCAACTTCGCAAATGCTGCGGCCGGGTCCTGGCGGAACAGGGAAATCAGGTAAGGCTGCACGCTCGGACGGAAAATCACCTGCAAGGGTGGCGGCACATTGTCGTCGGTTTTTCCGGCCTTGAGGCTGTCGAGCAATTGATTGCTGCGCAGCATCAGCGGTTGAGGCAGGCGATTGCCCAGTTGCTCGCGAATGACCTGATCCACCGGTCTTGCGCTGCCGGAGACAGAAATCACCGCGTCGGCATCGATATCCGGCGCAGCGAGGCTGGCGATCAGGGCGCCTTCGCTGTGACCCAGCACGATCAACTGGCCAAAACGCGGATCGGTCTTGAGTTTCCGGCCCCAGGCTTGGGCATCGGCCACATAAGCTTCCACCGTCAGATTGCGTTCATCCGGGGTCGCCGCCAGGCTCGCGGCCACGCCACGCTTGTCGTAACGCACGCTGGCGATGTTGTGTTTGGCCAGCACCCAGGCCAGGCGCTTGAGGCTGTCATTGCGCCCGCCGTCGGCGTTGTTTCCGTCACGATCCGTAGGGCCGGAGCCTGAAATGATCAGGACAACCGGCACTCGATTGTCGGATTTTGGCAGCAACAGCGAGCCGAAAAGCTCGCCGGTGCCCGTATCCAATGTGATCGGTCGTTGCAGGACAGTCGCCTGGGCGAAGCCGGAAATCAGGGTAAGGCTCAAGGCTAGAACTCGCAGCATCATCGCGCCATTATCAAGAAGATGCCGGTTGGACTCACGGGCACCCATAAGGTTCGAGGATGAACTACTTGGGTAGCCTGCGTATACTGGCGCGCATTACGTATTCAGGTTCATTTCACGGAGCGTCCTGCATGTCCGGCAATACCTACGGCAAGCTGTTCACTGTCACCACCGCGGGCGAAAGCCATGGCCCGGCGTTGGTCGCCATTGTCGATGGCTGCCCGCCGGGGCTGGAGATTTCCCTGGAGGATCTGCAGCGTGACCTGGACCGCCGCAAGCCCGGCACCAGCCGCCACACCACCCAGCGCCAGGAAGCCGACGAAGTCGAAATCCTCTCCGGCGTGTTCGAAGGCCGCACCACCGGTTGCGCCATCGGCCTGTTGATCCGCAACACCGACCAGAAGTCCAAGGACTACTCGGCGATCAAGGACCTGTTCCGCCCGGCCCACGCCGATTACACCTACCACCACAAGTACGGCGAGCGCGATTATCGCGGCGGCGGTCGCAGCTCGGCCCGTGAAACCGCGATGCGCGTCGCGGCCGGTGCGATTGCAAAAAAATACCTGGCCAGCCAGGGCATCGTCATTCGCGGCTACATGAGCCAGTTGGGGCCGATTGAAATCCCGTTCAAGACCTGGGATTCGGTCGAGCAGAACGCCTTCTTCAGCCCGGACCCGGACAAAGTGCCTGAGCTGGAGGCCTATATGGACCAGTTGCGTCGCGACCAGGATTCGGTCGGTGCGAAAATCACCGTGGTCGCCGAAGGCGTGATGCCGGGCCTGGGCGAGCCGATCTTCGACCGCCTCGATGCGGAGCTGGCCCATGCGCTGATGAGCATCAACGCGGTCAAGGGCGTGGAAATCGGCGCCGGTTTTGCCAGCGTCGCCCAGCGTGGCACCGAGCATCGCGATGAAATGACCCCGGAAGGTTTCCTCAGCAACAACGCGGGCGGCATTCTCGGCGGTATTTCCTCCGGTCAACCCATCGTTGCGCACCTGGCGCTGAAGCCGACGTCGAGCATCACAACGCCGGGCCGTTCCATCGACATCCATGGCAACCCGGTGGAAGTGATCACCAAGGGCCGTCACGACCCGTGCGTGGGCATCCGCGCCACGCCGATTGCCGAGGCGATGATGGCCATCGTGCTGATGGATCACCTGCTGCGCCATCGTGGGCAAAACGCCGACGTGCGTGTGAGCACTCCGGTGCTGGGTCAGCTGTAAATGGCTGGCATCATGGTCGCAGCCGTCTGATGGCGACTGCGGCGCTCCCGTACTGGCGGCTCTCCAGTTTCTATCTGTTCTATTTTGCCTTGCTCGGTTCGACAGCGCCGTTTCTGGCGCTGTACTTCGATCACCTGGGGTTCAGCGCCGCGCGCATCGGCGAGCTGGTCGCGATCCCGATGCTGATGCGCTGTGTGGCGCCGAACATCTGGGGCTGGCTGGGCGACTACACCGGTCGGCGACTGGCCATCGTGCGCTTCGGCGCGGTGTGTACGCTGCTGACCTTTTCGCTGATCTTCGTCAGCAAGACCTACGCCTGGCTGGCGATGGTCATGGCCTTGCATGCGTTCTTCTGGCATGCGGTGTTGCCGCAGTTCGAAGTCATCACCCTGGCGCATTTGCAGAGCCAGACCTCGCGCTACAGCCAGATTCGCCTGTGGGGCTCGATCGGTTTCATCATCACCGTGGTCGCGCTGGGCCGTTTGTTTGAATGGCTGAGCCTGGACATCTATCCGGCGGCGCTGGTGCTGATCATGGTGGGCATCGTGCTCAGCAGTCTGTGGGTGCCCAATGCCCAACCGGCCCCGGGCAACCGGGTGGCGGGGGAGGGATTCCTCAAGCAACTGCGCAACCCCGGTGTTTTGGCGTTTTACGGCTGCGTGGCGCTGATGCAGATGAGCCACGGACCGTATTACACGTTCTTGACCCTGCACCTTGAGCGCCTGGGTTACAGCCGGGGTGTGATCGGCATGCTCTGGGCGGTCGGCGTGGTCGCCGAAGTCCTGATGTTTTTGGCCATGAGCCGGATCTTCGCGCGCTTTTCACTGCGCCGGGTGCTGATGGCCAGCTTTCTGCTGGCGGCGTTGCGTTGGCTGTTGCTGGGTTCGCTGGCAGAGTTTCTTTGGGTACTGTTGTTTGCCCAGATCCTGCACGCGGCGACGTTCGGCAGCTTTCACGCCGCTGCCATTTCATTCGTGCAACGTAGCTTCGGTGCGCGCCAGCAAGGCCAGGGCCAGGCGCTGTACGCTGCATTGGCCGGCACCGGCGGTGCGTTGGGCGCGTTGTATTCCGGCTACAGCTGGAACGCCCTCGGCGCGGCATGGACATTTAGTATTGCCAGTCTCGCAGCCGTCGCGGCTGCCGTTATCATTGCCACACGTATGCAAGAGGACAGGCCATGAGCCTTACCCGTGAACAACTCGCCCAGGAAATCATCGACGCCGGGCGTTTTCTGTATGGCCGCGGCTGGTCGCCGGCCACCAGCAGCAATTACTCGACCCGCCTGTCGCCGAGCGAAGCCTTGCTGACCGTGTCCGGCAAGCACAAGGGGCAACTGGGCATGGACGACGTGTTGGCCACCGACCTGTCCGGCAACAGCCTGGAGCCGGGCAAGAAACCGTCCGCCGAAACCCTGTTGCACACTCAGCTCTACAGCTGGCGCCCGGAGATCGGTGCCGTGTTGCACACCCATTCCGTGAACGCCACCGTGCTGTCGCGCCTGACGCCGCAAGACTTCATCGAGTTCGAAGACTACGAACTGCAAAAGGCCTTCAGCGGTGTGACGACCCACGAATCCCGGGTGCGGGTGCCGATTTTCGACAACGACCAGGACATTGCGCGACTGGCCGCCAAGGTGCAGCCTTGGCTCGACGCCCATCCCGATTGCGTCGGCTACCTGATCCGTGGCCATGGCCTGTACACCTGGGGCGCGCGCATGAGCGATGCCCTGCGGCAGATCGAGGCCTTTGAATTTTTGTTCGAGTGCGAGTTGAAGATGCGCTCGCTCTTTAAAGCATGAACCGTTAAGGAGTTGCCCTGATGAGCAGCCTGTCCGTCTATCACGTCTCCAGCCCTGAAATCCCCAACAAGGTGCTGACCCATTTCGAAGACATCGCCTCGACCCTGGCCGAGCAGGGCGTACGCTTCGACCGCTGGCAAGCCGCGGCGAAGATCCAGCCGGGCGCCACTCAGGACGAAGTGATTGCCGCCTACCAGGAGCAAATCGACAAGCTGATGACCGAGCGCGGTTACGTCACTGTCGACGTGATCAGCCTCAACAGCGATCACCCGCAAAAAGCCGAACTGCGTGCCAAGTTCCTCGATGAACATCGCCACGGCGAAGATGAAGTACGATTTTTCGTTGCCGGCCGTGGCCTGTTTACCCTGCACATCGACGATTACGTCTACGCGGTGCTGTGCGAGAAAAACGACCTGATCTCGGTGCCGGCCGGAACCAAACACTGGTTCGACATGGGCGAACATCCGCACTTCGTCGCGATCCGTCTGTTCAACAACCCGGAAGGTTGGGTGGCCAATTTCACCGGCGAAGACATCGCCAGCCGATTCCCGCGCCTGGAGGACTGAGTCGATGCCGATCAAAGCGATTCTCACCGACATCGAAGGCACCACCAGCGCGGTGAGTTTTGTGTTCGACGTGCTGTTCCCCTATGCCGCCAAACACTTGCCGGCGTTTGTCCGTCAGCATGCCGAACGCGCCGATGTGGCGGAGCAACTGGCTGCCGTGCGCCGCGACAGCAATGAACCGGACGCCGACGTCGAGCGGGTCGTCGAGATCCTGTTGGGCTGGATCGCTGAAGACCGCAAGGCCACGCCGCTGAAAGCGTTGCAGGGCATGGTCTGGGAGCAGGGCTATCAGGCCGGGCAGTTGAAGGGGCACGTGTACCCGGACGCCGTTGAAGCGCTCAAGCGCTGGCATCGGGAGGGCTTTCAACTGTTTGTTTACTCGTCCGGTTCGATCCAGGCCCAGCGGTTGATCTTCGGCTGCTCAGAGGCGGGGGATCTGACGCCACTGTTCAGCGGCTATTTCGATACCACTTCGGGCCCCAAGCGCGAGGCGCAGTCCTACGCCAACATCACCCAGGCGATCAACCTTGAGGCGGAGCAGATTCTGTTTCTGTCGGACATCGTCGAAGAACTCGACGCGGCGCGCATGGCGGGGATGGCCACTTGCGGGCTGGCCCGCGAGGGTGGGGAACTGGCGGGGCATATCACCGTGGACAGCTTTGCGCGGATCGATCCCTCTACTTTCTAAACGCCATACAACCTGTGGGAGCGGGCTTGCTCGCGAAAGCGGTGTGTCATTCAACGTTGATGTTGACTGACACTCCCTCTTCGCGAGCAAGCCCGCTCCCACATTTTCTACAGCGAGTGATAGGTCGGCAGGGCAAACCGTTGCTGGCTCTGCAGCATGGAGATCTGCGGCAGTTCACTGGCTTGTTCGGCGAGGTCGCGGCGAATCGCACTGATGACCCACGTCAGTTGGTCGCCATTGTGCAATTGCTGATAGGAAATCGAGCGCTTGAACACCTTGCCTTCGCCGCCGCTCAGGGTCAGCAGGATCCCACCGTCAGGCCGGGCATGGGTGGTGACTTCGAAGTTGGAGAACAGGGACGAAAATTTTTCCTGAATCAGGTTCATTTCTTTCAGCTCCGTTGGCTCTTGAATGACAAGCATACGGAGAGGGTTGCAGTGATTGTGCCAGCCTGGGTTGTTTGTAAATTATCTTATAAAACAACAAGTTAGTATCTGCGGTGATTTTTGCTTTCGTGCATTCTGCATGAACGGCCATCGTGCATCCTGCATTTTGCGAGGTCGCTCGGCGATTCGATGGAACCATTGCGTGTGCGGGGGTTCACGATTGGCCTTGTATCAATCGAAGATCAAGATCGCGGATCAAGATCGCAGATCAAGATCGCGGATACAAAACATTTCAAAAACCGCGTGTACAGCTCAAGAACCGTTGACGTATTTTCGGGCTCAGTCATCGCAGCCCGACAATAAAAAGATCGAACGGGAGCATCATGAGTCGCACGTCGAACGACACGATTACCTGGAGCATGATGCTCCGCAAGCTGCCTTCCATCGCCAAGGCCATCCCCCGGGTGGTGAGGGGCATGAAGGCCGCCAACGTCAAGGACCCGACCCAGGCGTGTGGTTTGGGCTGGAGTTTCGAGCAAGCCACGTTGCGCAACCCGGATGGCCCGGCGCTGTTGCAAGGCGACGTAACGCTCAGTTACTCCGAGGTCAACCAATGGGCCAATCGCATCGCCCATCACCTGATCGGCCAAGGCATCGGCAAGGGTGATGTGGTGGCGGTCTTCATCGAGAACCGCCCGGAATTGCTGGTGACGATTCTGGCGGTGGCCAAGGTCGGCGCGATCAGTGCGCTGCTCAATACCTCGCAAACCCGCGACACCCTGGTGCACAGTGTGAACCTGGTGGCGCCGGTGGCGATCATTGTCGGTGAGGAGTTGGTCCCGGCGTACCTGGCGGTGCGTGAGCGGGTGTCGATCAAGGCTGCGCGAACCTGGTTCGTTGCCGATCAGGACACCTCTCGACAACCCGGTATCGCACCTGAAGGTTTCATCAACCTGATGACCGTCAGCCTCGACGACGCCAGCGACAACCCGGCCAGCAGCCAGCAGATTTTCTTCGACGATCCCTGCTTTTATATCTACACCTCGGGCACCACGGGGCTGCCCAAGGCCGGCGTGTTCAAGCACGGTCGCTGGATGCGCAGCTCTGCGAGCTTCGGCATGATCGCCCTGGACATGCGCCCCGAGGATGTCGTCTATTGCACCTTGCCGCTGTACCACGCCACGGGCCTTTGCGTGTGCTGGGGTTCGGCCGTCAGTGGGGCCAGCGGGTTCGCCATCCGCCGCAAATTCAGCGCCAGTCAGTTCTGGAACGATGCGCGCAAGTACCGGGCGACCACCATCGGTTATGTCGGCGAACTGTGCCGCTACCTGGTCGATCAACCGCCCAGCTCCGAGGACAGCCGGCACGATGTGAAGAAAATGATCGGCAACGGCTTGCGCCCCGGCGCCTGGAGCGAGTTCAAGACCCGCTTTGCGGTGAATCACATCTGCGAGCTGTACGCTGCCAGCGACGGCAATATCGGTTTCACCAACATTCTCAATTTCGACAACACCATCGGTTTTTCCCTGATGTCCTGGGAGTTGGTCGCGTACGACCATGACAGTGGCGCGCCGATTCGACAGGCCAATGGCCTGATGCGCAAGGTCGCCAAGGGTGAGCAGGGGTTGTTGCTGGCAAAAATCGACGACAAGGCCCCCCTGGACGGTTACACCGATCCGCAGAAAACCGCCAAGGTCGTGCTTGAAGATGTGTTCGAAAAGGGAGACCGCTACTTCAACACCGGCGACCTGTTGCGCAACATCGGCTTTGGGCATGCGCAGTTTGTCGACCGCCTGGGCGACACCTACCGCTGGAAGGGCGAAAACGTTTCGACCACGGAGGTCGAAAACATCCTCCTGCAACACCCGCTTATTTCCGAAGCCGTGGCCTATGGCGTGGAAATCCGCAACACCAATGGCCGGGCCGGGATGGCGGCGATCACTCCCGCCGAATCCCTGGCAACCCTGGACTTCAGTGAGCTGCTGGCCTTCGCCCGCGAGCAGATGCCGGCCTATGCGGTGCCGTTGTTCCTGCGGGTGAAAGTGAAAATGGAAACCACCGGGACGTTCAAATATCAGAAGACCCGACTCAAGGATGAGGCCTTCGACCCGGGTAAAACCGGCGATGACCCGATCTATGCCTGGCTGCCGGGGACACAGACTTATGTACAGGTCACGGAGCAGTTGTTGTCCGACATTCACGGCGGCAAGTACCGCTATTGAATCTGACTATGGCGGCCCATGAGAAAAAACAAGTGACAGTGCCGGGGGCGCTCGGGAAACTGTCGGCTTTTACGAATGACAGAAAAGGGAGTGCCCAATGTCAGACAAAAGCCGCCAGATGACCCCCGAAGAAGCCGCCGAATTTACCGAACAGGTATTCAACAAGGCACGGGAGGGCGATGCGGCGATGATGGCCGCGCTGCTGACCAAGGGTTTGCCGCCAAACCTGCGTAACCACAAGGGCGATACCTTGCTGATGCTGGCCGCGTATCACGGGCATGTGGACACGGTAAAAGTCCTGCTGGAGCACAAGGCCGACCCGGAGATCCGCAACGACAACGGCCAGAGCCCGATTGCCGGTGCCGCCTTCAAGGGCGACCTGGCGGTGATCAAGGCCTTGGTCGATGGTGGCGCCCAGGTTGAAGGCTCGTCCTTCGATGGTCGCACGGCGCTGATGATGGCGGCGATGTTCAACCGCGTCGAAGTGGTCGATTACCTGATCAGCAAGGGCGCCGACCCGAAAGCCAAGGACGCCAATGGCATCACCGCGCTGGAGGCTGCCAGGACCATGGGGGCTTCCGATACTGTTGCGCAACTTGAGAAGCTGATTGGCTGATATCGAATGACTTGAGGCTGTTAATCCCAATTGTGGCGAGGGGGCTTGCCCCCGTTCGGCTGCGAAGCAGTCGTAGAATCAGCATGTGCGGTCTTTCTGATACACCCCAATTGAATGTTTTGGGGCCGCTTCGCGACCCAACGGGGGCAAGCCCCCTCGCCACAGGTCCGCACTTCCCTCATTAATGCGCTATCCTTCGCGCCCTCAAAATTCACCTCGCTACAGGATCCTCCCCATGAAAGCCGCACTCGTCGAACTCATCAGCAAAATCAGCTCCGGGTGCATGGGCGAAGACGAAATCCTCAAGGTCGCGGACGAAGCGGCCCAGGCCTACGCCGATCCCGAGGCTTTTCTGACGGCCAATCCGGACATCAACTACGACGAAACCTTCCCGATCCCGCTGGGTGAGTGGGTGGTGGTCGGCAGCCTGCCGGAAACGGTGCTGTTCCAGGCTGACACATACATGGACCTGTTCGCGCAGATCGTCGCCTCGTTCGGCCCGGGTGTGGAGTTCAATCTCAAGCCCAAGCAACTGGCCAGGACCGAAGCCCTGACCGCGCTCAACCGCATCCAGGTGCAGATGAGCAGCATGAACAAGGAAAACGGTGGCTACACGCTGATGAACTTCAGCCAGTTGCTCGATGACGAGTTGCAGGTGGTCCTGGTCTACGGCAACGACGTGCCACGGGTGCTGGAATTGTGCACCGAAGTGGGCATTACAGCCGCGCCATCCCTGGAAGCCCTGAAAGTGGCGATCCACGTCTGATCCAGACACTGTCAATAAAAAGGAATCCTCGCGACGACCGTCTATCCTGAGGGGGCATATCACTTTTCGGGAGCGTCACCATGGGTTCTACGTTCAACAGCCTGGTTGCCTTGATCATTTTTGTCCTGGACATCTGGGCCATCATCAACGTCTTCAAAAGTAGTGTCGGGACCGGGATGAAAATCCTCTGGGTACTGCTGATCGCGCTGTTGCCGGTACTGGGACTGATCATCTGGGCCATTGCCGGGCCGCGGGGCAACGTCAAACTCTGAGCGTCGACACTGAACCTGTGGGAGCGGGCTTGCTCGCGAAAGCGGTGAGTCAGTCAACATTTATAGCGACTGACACTACGCCTTCGCGAGCAAGCCCGCTCCCACATTCGACCTGTCATGTTCCGCGACGTAGAATGCGCGCCTTTCCCGGCCAATCGAGACGCTCGATTGGCCATCATGGGCGGGTAACCGTCCGTTGCCACCCGCATTCATCGGAGCACTTCCCATGAGCAACATCCCCGCCAGCGACTACCTGGAAACCCTCTATGAAGGCTACGGCCAGCGTTTTCGCATGGAAAAACTGCTGCACGAAGTGCGCACCGAGCACCAGCACCTGGTGATCTTCGAGAACCCGCGCATGGGCCGGGTGATGGCGCTGGACGGCGTGATCCAGACCACCGAAGCCGACGAATTCATCTACCACGAAATGCTCACCCACGTGCCGATCCTGGCGCACGGTGCTGCCAAGCGCGTGCTGATCATCGGCGGCGGTGACGGCGGCATGTTGCGTGAAGTGGCCAAGCATCGCAGCGTCGAGCACATCACCATGGTCGAGATCGACGGCACCGTGGTCGACATGTGCAAGGAATTCCTGCCGAATCACTCCAAGGGTGCATTCGATGATCCACGCCTGAACCTGGTGATCGACGACGGCATGCGTTTCGTCGCCACCACCACTGAAAAGTTCGACGTGATCATTTCCGACTCCACCGATCCGATCGGACCGGGTGAAGTGCTGTTCTCGGAAAACTTCTACCAGGCTTGCCACCGCTGCCTGAACGAAGGCGGCATCCTGGTGACCCAGAACGGCACGCCGTTCATGCAGATCGAAGAAGTGAAGACCACCGCCGGTCGCCTGCGCAGCCTGTTCCCGGACTGGCACTTCTATCAGGCCGCCGTACCGACCTACATCGGTGGTTCGATGACCTTCGCCTGGGGCGCCACCAATACCGCTTATCGCAAGTTGTCCCGCGAAACCCTGCAACAACGCTTCGCGGGCAGCGGCATCATCACCCGCTACTACAATCCTGAAATCCACATCGGCGCCTTCGCCTTGCCGCAATACGTGTTGCAGGCAGTGAACAAGCCAAGTAACGACTGATGGATTGAAACGCAGACCTGTAGGAGCGAGCCTGCTCGCGATGGACGTGAACGATGACGCGGGATGTCTGATTTAACGCGGCGTTCTCAAGTTTTTCGTGAGCAGGCTCGCTCCTACAGAGATTTGCGATGGGTGCAGATCCACCGGAACAATTAGCCAGCTAACAAGGTCGAGATAGAGGTAAGCCCATCCATGGGTTTTATCGAGGAGGCACCAATGCAAAAGTGGAAGGTCACTTTCGTGGATGATCATGGCGAAACCATCAACGAAGTCTTTGAGTGCACCGAGCGCCCGGACTACGAGCGTGCTGCCAAGCTCATCAAGGCCCGGCTTCTTCCTGTCGCCGCCGAACTGGATCTGAACGATCTGGAAGGGCGGACCAGTGACGCGAGCGTCAAAGAGCTCAAGTCCCAGAACAGCATTCAAATCCTCGACATTACTCCAATCTGAACAACACCTGTCGCATTCACATCCAGGCCTTGGCACGGGCTCTGTCTTGAGGCTACTCTGCAAGCGAGATCAGCGAATGAATCGCTAAGGTCTGGTCTTGTAGCTCCATGCTTGTTTCCCGCCGGCACATCGGTTGCCGTCGCTCGCGCTGTTCGGTTGCGGGTGAGGGAGTACGGAAAGTCTATCCATCGTTTTGAGGAGGACGTTTCATGAGCACAGCCTATCAAGAAGACATCAGCAGCAGCGTGCTGCGCCGCATGAAAGAAGGCGGTTTTGACTTTTCACGGTTTCATCCCATCGAGTTCTACGCCATTTTCCCGGATGAGGAGCGGGCACGCAGGGCGGCAGGTCATTTCCACCGTGGTGAATCCCTGGATGCGCAAGTCAGTGTGCGCGACGACGGCGCCTGGGCGCTGGAGCTGTGCAAGGTCATGTATGCCACCTACGATGATATCGGCGACTTCGAACAGGGTTTCGAAGCAGTGGTCGAGCCTCTGGGCGGCATCATCGAAGGCTGGGGTGTGAAACAGGAGGTACGAGGGCGACTCGCATAACCTTATGAACAGTGACAATCAGCAATCACGGCTGACCTTCGGGTTGGCCGTTTTCATTTGTGGGCGTTGGACACCAAAAAAAAGCCGCCAGGGCAGGCGGCTAAAAGGGAAGTCCGGTGAGCTTTTCAGCGAATGCCTGGATTATCCGTACCCATTGCCGGGCAGTGAAATCAACTCTGACTATGCTGGTGATAGGCGACCACCACGCCTTGCAATGAAGCGGGGGCGATCAGGTTGGGGCATTTACCGCACAGGATTGGTGCGGTACGTGCGCGTTGATTATCCAACCGATTGAAATTTAAGCGTTTATGCCGATGGCACGGGCCTTGCGAAGGTCTGGACGTCCGAGTGACAAGGAGTACGGCATGATCCGCACCTATTTTGATGAGATGTACGATGCCGGCGGCCTGGTCCGCCCGCATTATCGGGAGTTTGCCCGTTGGCTGGCCGAGACGCCTGACGAGCTTCTGGCACAACGGCGACGCGAGGCCGATCTGTTGTTTCATCGCGCCGGGATTACCTTCACGCTCTACGGGGACGAGCAGGGCACAGAGCGCCTGATCCCCTTCGACACCATTCCACGCAGCATCCCCGCCAGCGAATGGCGGATTGTCGAACGCGGCTGCATCCAGCGGGTCAAGGCGTTGAACATGTTCCTCGCCGACCTTTACCACGAGCAGCGCATCATCAAGGCCGGCATCATTCCGGCCGAGCAGGTGCTGGCCAACGAGCAGTACCAGTTGGCGATGCAGGGCCTGGACCTGCACCGCGATATCTATTCGCACATCTCCGGCGTCGACCTGGTGCGCGACGGCGACGGCACCTACTACGTGCTCGAAGACAATCTGCGTACGCCGAGCGGTGTCAGCTACATGCTCGAAGACCGCAAGATGATGATGCGCCTGTTTCCCGAGCTGTTCGCGGCGCAACGCATTGCCCCCATCGACCACTACCCGAACTTGTTGCTCGACACCCTGAAAAGTTCAAGCCCCATCGATAACCCGAGCGTGGTGGTGCTGACGCCGGGGCGCTTCAACAGTGCGTTCTTCGAACATGCGTTCCTGGCGCGGGAAATGGGCGTGGAACTGGTGGAGGGCGCGGACCTGTTCGTGCGTGACGACAAGGTCTACATGCGCACCACCGACGGGCCGAAAGCGGTCGACGTGATTTATCGTCGCCTCGACGACGCCTTCCTCGATCCCCTGGCCTTCAACCCGGAATCGATGCTCGGCGTGCCGGGGCTGCTGTCGTCCTACCGTTCCGGCAACGTGGTGCTGGCCAATGCCATCGGCACGGGGGTGGCGGACGACAAGTCTGTGTATCCGTTCGTTACCGACATGATCCGTTTCTACCTCGACGAAGAGCCGATCCTGAAGAACGTGCCGACCTGGCAATGCCGTAATCCGTCTGAGCTTTCCCATGTGCTGGCCAATCTTCCAGAACTGGTGGTCAAGGAAACCCAAGGCTCCGGCGGGTACGGAATGCTGGTGGGGCCGGCGGCGACGGCGGCGGAAATCGAAGCCTTCCGTGCGCGGATCATCGCCAAGCCCCATGCGTATATCGCGCAACCGACGCTGTCGCTGTCGACCTGTCCGACCTTTGTCGAAAACGGCATTGCGCCACGTCATATCGACTTGCGGCCGTTTGTCCTGTCGGGTCGTGAAACCCGGGTCGTGCCCGGCGGCTTGACCCGCGTCGCCCTGCGCGAAGGCTCCCTGGTGGTCAATTCCTCCCAGGGCGGTGGAACCAAGGACACCTGGGTGGTCGAGGATTAAAGGAAGCCTGTCATGTTAAGTAGAACTGCCTCGGATTTGTATTGGATGTCGCGTTACCTGGAGCGGGCGGAAAACCTCGCCCGGATGCTCGACATCAGCTATTCGCTGTCGCTGATGCCGCAGGACGGTCGTGGCGACGGTTTGCACGAACTGGCCATGCCGCTGTTGATCACCGGCACCCTGGACGATTACCTGGAGCGCCATGGCGAACTGCATGCCGAACGGCTGCTGCATTTCTTCGCCCTGGATGCGGCCAACCCGGCGAGCATCTACAGCTGTCTCGGTGCGGCACGGGCCAGCGCCCATGCGGTGCGTGGGCGCATCACCGCCGACATGTGGGAAAACATCAACGCCACCTGGCTGGAAATTCGCGGCATCGCCGAACAGGGCCTCAGTCGCTACGGCATGAGCCGTTTCTGCGAGTGGATCAAGGAACGTTCCCACCTGTTCCGGGGTGCGTCCTACGGCACCATCATGCGTAACGATGCGTTTCGCTTCATTCGTCTGGGGACCTTTATCGAACGGGCGGACAACACCTTGCGCCTGCTCGATGCCCGCTACGAAATGGCCGGCGATCAGGCCGAAGCGGTCAGCGATGGCACCGCTCACGCGTATTACCAGTGGAGCGCGTTGTTGCGGGCATTGTCGTCGTTCGAGGCCTACACGGAAATCTACCGCGACGCCCCCGGCGCCAGGCATGTGGCGGAGTTGCTGTTGCTGCGGGCCGATGTGCCGCGATCCCTGCGCGCCTGCACCGAAGAAATCGACCAGATTCTCTCGCAATTGCCGGGGGCCAACGGTCGCCCGGCACAACGCCTGGCGGCAGAAATGGACGCACGCCTGCGCTACACCGGCATCCATGAAATTCTCGAAGAAGGCCTGCACGCCTGGCTGACCGAGTTCATCCCGCTGGTGCGCCAGTTGGGTAACGCGATTCACAGTTCTTATCTGGAGGCCGCATGAGACTTTCCATTAGCCACGAAACCACCTATCACTACGAAGACAAGGTGCGGGCGAGCATCCAGTATCTGCGCCTGACCCCCCACGACAGCGAGCGCCAGCACGTGCTCAGCTGGCAGCTCGACCTACCACGTCCGGTGCGGGCGCAACTCGATCCGTTCGGCAACATCCTGCATGTGCTGACCATGGACGAGCCCCATGAGGCGATCATCATCGGTGCCCGTGGCCAGGTCGATATCGACGAATTGCGTGAGGCCGAACACGAGAGCCAGTCGGCACTGCCGTTTCTGCGCTTCACCCGTTTGACCGAAGCCGACGCCGCCCTGCGTGCGTTCGCCGAGAAGGAATGCAGGCAACGCCGCGATCGCACGGCGCTGATCGATCTGATGCATGGCCTCAACCAGCATATGACCTACACACCGGGCTCCACGGAAGTGGACACCAGCGCGGCCCAGGCCTTTGCCGGACGGTCCGGCGTGTGCCAAGACCACACCCACGCGTTTCTCGCCTGCACCCGCAGCCTGGGCATTCCAGCGCGTTATGTGTCGGGCTATCTGTACAGCGAAAACAGCGAACACCTGGCCAGCCACGCCTGGGCCGAAGCCTGGCTGGATGACGCCTGGTACAGCTTCGACGTGACCAATGAGCTGGCCCGGCCGGAACGCCATCTGAAACTGGCGGTGGGCCTGGATTACCTGGATGCCTGCCCGGTGCGCGGGATGCGCCGGGGCGGCGGGTGTGAGCAGATGCACGCCAAGGTGCTGGTGTCACCGACGCCAGCGCCGGTGATTTCAGTGCAGCAGCAGTAGAATCGGGGATACCGCTTCGCGAGCAAGCCCGCTCCCACATTGGAATTGCTGTGCGCCGCAGATCAAATGTGGGAGCGGGCTTGCTCGCGAAGAGGCCGGTCCATGCAGCACAAGACTTAGGGCTTCACCTTCCGGCCCGACATATGCTTGAGATACCCCACCAACATCCCCAGATCCCTGTCCGGCAACACCTCGGCCGAGAACCCGGGCATCTTCGCTTGCGGCCACTGGCGCAAACTCTGTGGATCGCGGATGTAGCGCTTGAGGAAGTCCGCACCGAAGTACTCGGTCGGGTTGTACGGAATATTCAGGTCCGGCCCGAATTGCGCGTCCCCGGCGCCATTGAGTCGATGGCAGGCCAGGCAGTTCTTCTGGAACAACGCAAATCCCTTGTTCACCGGATCATCCGCCTTCAATGCCGGATCGGGCAGCAGTGCGGGAAAGCGCTCGGCCACGGGTGCCAGGCGTTTGATGCTCGCCACCTGGAATGGCCATTGTTCTGGGCTGATGTTGCCGGCCTGCGGATTGCTCCAGACCAGATAGAACGGCCCGGCGCCTGGCTTGCCTTCGGATAGCGGTGGCCAGGGCTTGCTCGGGTCTTCAATCGCCAGCCACGCCTGTGCACCCTGGGTATTGAGCAACGGCGCGGCGGTCATTTCGGCGGCAAAACCATCCAGCGCAACGGCTTGCAGGTGGTCTTCAGGCTTGATGCCGTCCAGCAGTGCGGACAGCGGCACGGCGCGGTAGCTCATGTCCCGCTTGTAGGAAACGTCGTTGCTGATGTCGATGGTTTGAACCTGAGGATGCTTGAGCAATTGCTCGGTCTGCCAGGTGCGACTGTTCGCGCCCAGCTCCAGGTTCAGCTGTGCGGCATACAGGGGCGAGCCGAACAGCGTGGCCCCGAGCAGAATGAGCATTTTCAAGTGATCGCCGTCCATGTCGTGCAAGTGCCGCAAAGATTGGCACAGCCACGCTGGCCCGGGTAGCGGGCCAGTCACATTTTGAGAGTGGCAATTCAAAAACTGTGACGCCGTAGCTTTATAGACGCGACTAGCCGATGACCTTGGTCAGGTTCGGCAATATCAACAACAGCGTGGTGGCGAAAAGGATGAGCCCGGCTTGACGTACTTTCGATTGTTTGAACATGGCTTGACCGCCTTTTTTGTTATTTCCTGATGCCTGCCCGCATAGCATCCATGATGGCAGCGCGTTGCACTTCCTGTAGTGACGAGTGCCTCGGCAAAACCCGACGACAACTTCGTACATGTTCACCTTAGAGCCCGCGATACACTTGGCTTAGATCCATTTCGTATGGTTTTCTTCAAATTCGCGTTAAAAATGGCATGAGGCCTAGTGCCAGCTTCTTTGGCACCCGTTGGCTAGACAGCTTGGTGTCCTGAACGGTAGCTGACTACCGTTCGTCTGAGCGTGAGCGTCAATGTCTGTGAGCGCTGCGGTCATTGAATCAAACGCGGCTCGGGCCAAGAGTGGGCACTCGGTATTTACCCACCTGCACTGCGGTTCGAGGACGTCATGACCCAAGCATTGATTTTCGACGCGTTACGCACGCCCCGTGGCAAAGGCAAGGCCGATGGCGCCTTGCACAGCGTCAAACCGGTGAACCTGGTGGCTGGTTTGCTCACCGCACTGCAACAGCGCACGGCGCTGGACACCAGCCAGGTCGATGATGTGGTGCTTGGCTGCGTAACCCCGATTGGTGATCAAGGTTCCGACATCGCCAAGACTGCCGCTCAGGTGGCCGATTGGGATGTCAGCGTGGCGGGAGTACAGATCAACCGGTTCTGTGCTTCGGGGCTGGAGGCCGTGAACCTCGGCGCGATGAAAGTGCGTTCCGGTTTCGAAGACCTGGTGGTGGTCGGTGGTGTCGAGTCGATGTCCAGGGTGCCGATGGGCAGCGATGGCGGGGCCTGGGCGCTGGACCCGGCGACCAACCTGCACAGTCACTTCACGCCACAGGGCGTGGGTGCCGACCTGATCGCCACCCTTGAAGGCTTCAGCCGTCAGGACGTCGATACCTACGCCCTGCATTCCCAGCAAAAGGCCGCGCGAGCGCGGGCCGATGGCTCGTTCAACAAATCGCTGGTGCCGGTGCAGGACCAGAACGGCATCATCCTGCTCGATCACGATGAGTTCATCCGCGCCGACTCGACCCTGGAAGGCCTGGGCAAGCTCAAGCCGAGTTTCGAGATGATGGGGCAGATGGGTTTCGATGCCACCGCGCTGCGGGTCTACAACCATGTCGAGCGGATCAACCATGTGCACACCCCCGGCAACAGCTCCGGGATTGTCGACGGCGCGGCGCTGATGCTAATCGGCTCCGAAGCCAAGGGCCGGGCGCTGGGCTTGCAGCCACGGGCGCGGATTGTCGCCACGGCGGTCACCAGCACCGATCCGACCATCATGCTCACCGGCCCCGCGCCGGCGACCCGCAAGGCGTTGGCCAAGGCCGGGCTGCGGGTCGAAGACATCGACCTGTTCGAGGTCAACGAGGCGTTCGCGTCGGTGGTGTTGAAATTCATCAAGGACATGGCCGTCGATCCGGACAAGGTCAATGTCAACGGCGGCTCAATCGCCATGGGCCACCCGCTGGGCGCCACTGGCTGCGCCATTCTCGGCACCCTGCTCGATGAGCTGGAAGCCCGGCGCCTGCGTTATGGCCTCGCGACCCTGTGTGTCGGCGGCGGCATGGGCATTGCCACCATCATCGAACGCCTCTGAGCCCGGACATCAAGGAACCCAGTTATGAGCGAAGCCATTCGTTACGAAAAAGACCAGGACCAGATCGTCGTCCTGACCATCGACATGCCGGGCCAGAGCGCCAACACCATGAACGCGGTGTACCGCGAAGCCATGGCGGACTGCGTTGCGCGCCTGGTGGCCGACAAGGACAGCATCGCCGGTGTGATTATCACCTCGGCCAAGAAGACATTTTTCGCTGGCGGCGATCTCAACGAGCTGATCAAGGTTGGCAAACCCCAGGCCAAGGCCTTCTACGACATGGTGCTGAGCCTCAAGGACCAGTTGCGCGCCCTGGAAACCCTCGGCAAGCCTGTGGTCGCGGCGATCAATGGCGCCGCACTGGGCGGCGGCTGGGAAATCTGCCTGGCCTGCCATCACCGCGTGGCGCTGGACCATCCGTCGGTGCAACTCGGCCTGCCGGAAGTCACCCTTGGCTTGCTGCCAGGCGGCGGAGGCGTGGTGCGCATGGTGCGCATGCTCGGCCTGGAAAAAGCCCTGCCTTATTTGCTTGAAGGCAAGAAAGTGCGGCCACCACAGGCATTGCAGGCAGGATTGATCGACGCGCTGGCGACCGATCACGAAGACTTGTTGGCCAAGGCGCGGACGTGGATTCTGGCCAATCCAGCGGCGGTGCAGCGCTGGGACGTGAAGGGCTACCAGATTCCGGGCGGCACACCGTCAAACCCGAAAGTTGCGCAGATGCTGGCGATTGCGCCGTCGATCCTGCGCAGTAAAACCCAGGGCACGATGCCCGCGCCAGAGAAAATCCTCTGCGCAGCGGTCGAGGGCGCCCAGGTGGACTTCGACACGGCGCACTTGATCGAAACCCGCTACTTCACCGAACTGACCACCGGCCAGGTCTCGAAAAACCTGATTGGCACGTTCTGGTTCCAGCTCAACGAAATCAATGCCGGCGGCTCGCGGCCTCAAGGCTTTGCACCTTATGTCACCCGCAAGGTCGGCGTGCTCGGCGCCGGGATGATGGGCGCCGGTATTGCGTTTGTCAGTGCGTCGGCGGGGATCGATGTGGTGCTCAAGGACATCAACCTCGCGGCGGCGCAGAAGGGCAAGGCGCATTCGGCGGCGCTGCTGGACAAGAAGGTTGCTCGCGGACAAATAAGCATCGAGCAACGCGACACCGTTCTGTCACGCATTCAAACCAGCGAAAGCGATGCCGACCTGGCCGGTTGCGACCTGATCATCGAGGCCGTGTTCGAGGATCGGGATTTGAAGGCCAAAGTCTCGTTGGCGGCGCAGAAGGTCGTCGGCGCGGACGCGGTGATCGCCTCCAACACCTCGACCTTGCCGATCAGCGGCCTGGCGTGTGCCGTGCCCGATCAGAGCAAGTTCATCGGCCTGCATTTTTTCAGCCCCGTGGAAAAAATGCCGCTGGTGGAAATCATCAAGGGCGCCAACACCAGCGATGAAACCCTGGCCCGCGGCTTCGATTACGTCCTGCAAATCAAGAAAACCCCGATTGTGGTCAATGACAGCCGCGGTTTCTTCACGTCGCGGGTGTTCGGCACCTTCACCAATGAAGGCATTGCCATGCTGGGTGAGGGCGTGAGCGCGGCGATGATCGAGACTGAAGCGCGCAAGGCCGGCATGCCGATAGGACCGCTGGCGATCTCTGACGAAGTTTCCCTCAGCCTGATGAACCATATTCGCCTGCAAACGGCCAAGGACCTGCAAGCAGAAGGCAAGCCGCTGACAGAACACCCGGCATTTACCGTGATTGACTTGTTGCTCAATGAGTTCAAACGTCCGGGCAAGGCTGGCGGTGGAGGTTTCTACGAGTATCCGGCGGGCGGCCAGAAACACCTGTGGCCTGAGTTGAAAGCCCGCTTCGAGAAAGCCGACGGGCAGATTTCGCCCAAGGACGTGCGTGATCGCCTGCTGTTCGTGCAAGCCATCGAAACCGTGCGCTGTGTGGAGGAGGGGGTGTTGACCTCGACGGCGGATGCCAACATTGGCTCGATCTTCGGCATCGGTTTCGCCGCCTGGACCGGCGGTGCGCTGCAGTTCATCAACCAGTACGGCGTGCAGGACTTTGTGGCCCGAGCCCAGTATCTGGCCACACAGTATGGCGAGCGGTTCGCGCCTCCTGCCTTGCTGCTGGAGAAGGCCGCCAAAGGGGAGGCGTTCTAAGGGGGAGATGATGCATTTCGGGGCTTGCCTTGTCACAGCGTTTCAAGGCAGGCTCTGGGGTGTGCATTATTCCCATCACGTGTCAGGTATTTTTTATGTCGTTACGCATCTGCATTCTGGAAACCGACCACCTGCGTCCGGAATTGGTTGACCAATATCAGGGCTACGGGCAGATGTTCAAACACCTGTTTTCGCAGCAGCCGATTGCCGCCGAGTTCACGGTCTACAACGTGGTGCAGGGTGAGTACCCAAGCGACGACCTGACGTTCGACGCCTACCTGGTGACGGGCAGCAAGGCCGACTCTTTCGGCACCGACCCGTGGATCGAAACCCTCAAGAAATATCTGCTGACCCGCTACGAGCGCGGCGACAAGCTGCTGGGCGTTTGCTTCGGTCATCAGTTGCTGGCGTTGCTGCTCGGTGGCAAGAGCGAGCGTGCGACCCAAGGCTGGGGCGTCGGCACCCACAATTACAAATTGGCCGCCAAGGCGCCGTGGATGAACCCGGTGCGCGAAGAATTGACGCTACTGATCAGCCACCAGGATCAGGTCACGTCGCTGCCGGAGAACGCCACGGTTATCGCTTCCAGCGACTTCTGCCCGTTTGCCGCCTACCACATCAACGATCAGGTGCTGTGCTTCCAGGGGCATCCGGAGTTCATCCACGATTACTCCCGTGCCCTGCTGGAAATTCGCCAGCAGGCACTGGGCGAGCAGGTCTACTCCAAAGGTATCGCGAGCCTGGAACAGGAACACCACGGCACCACGGTTGCCGAGTGGATGATGCGGTTTGTCGCGCACAAGCCAACAGCTGTTTAAAACCTGTAGGCGCGAGCCCTGCTTGCGATGGTCGTGAACGATAACGCGCCAAACCTGACAGCCCGCGGTGCTCTCAGGTTTTTCGCGAGCAGGCTCGCTCCTACAGCCACCCCGATTTCTTGAAGCTCGCCCACAACCCCAGACAACCCACCGTAATAAACCCCAGCACCCCGAAATACCCGTAGTGCCAGCTCAGCTCCGGCATGTTCTGGAAGTTCATCCCGTAGATCCCCGCCACCGCCGTCGGGAAGGCCAGGATCGCCGCCCAGGCCGCAAACTTGCGTTGCACCACGCTCTGGCGTGAGGCCTCCAGCAGCACCCCGACCTCAATCGTCTGGCTGGCAATATCCGCCAGCGTCGTCAGGTCTTCCATCTGCCGCGTTACATGAATCTGCACATCGCGAAAGTACGGGCGCATGTTCTTGTCGATGAACGGGAAGCTCAGCCTCTGCAATTCCTCCCCGATCTCAATCATCGGTGCCACATAGCGACGCAAGCGCAAAACATCACGACGCAGGCCATGTAGCTTCTGGATGTCGTAGTCATTGAGCGAGCCGCACAACACGTTGCGCTCCAACTCATCGATTTCCCCGTGAATGGCTTCGCCCATCGGCTGGTAGTTTTCGATCACGAAATCGAGGATGGCATAGAGTACGAAATCTTCCCCATGCTCAAGCAATAGCGGACGCGCCTCACAGCGCTGTCGGACATGGGCGTAGGACGCGGAGTGACCGTTGCGCGCAGTAATGATGTAGCCATTGCCGGCAAAGATATGCGTCTCGATGAACTCGAGTTTGCCCTCATGGCGGATGGGCGAATACGTCACGATGAACAGCGCATCGCCGAAGGTTTCCAGCTTCGGTCGGCTGTGCTTTTCCAGGGCGTCTTCGATGGCCAGTTCGTGCAGGTTGAACTGGCGTTGCAGATTGTAGAGCTCCTCGGCGTTCGGCTCTTCGAGGCCGATCCAGACAAAGTGCCCGGGCTTTGCAGCCCAGGCTGCGCCTTCGTCAAGGCTGATATCAGTGACTCTCTTACCGGCGCTATAAACCGCAGCAGCAACAACTCTACCCATGATGGTGGTTCACTTCTTTTGGCAGCTTTCAATTGGCAACGAATGCATTGGCAGTGTGGATCAGCTTAGCCTTGCAGTGTTTGAGAGTCAGTTAAATCTGCCGAGTTCTGGGCAAAGACGCGCAGGCAAAAGAAAACCCGCACCAGGCGGGTTTCTTTTTCAGGCAGCTTGCAGTTGCCGGTCCATCGATTCGATGCATTCACGCATCTGCTCGCGGCACTGGGCGATCAGCAGGGGCATGTCGTCCAGGCTCAATCCGGCGGTGGGAATCGCCGGCAACGAGCGAATCAGAATTTTCCCGCTGCGCCAGCGGTTCAACCGCATGTGTTTGACGTAACTGCTGACGCACACCGGGACAATCGGCACCCCGGCGGCAATCGCCATCTGAAAGGCGCCTTTCTTGAAGGGCAGCAAGTCCTCACCCAGGTTGCGCGTGCCTTCCGGGAAAACCCAGATCGAGGTGTCTTTGTTTTGCAGGGTGTGGGTGGTGGTCAACATCGACTTGCGTGCCTTTTGCGCATTGCCACGGTCGATCAGCACATTGCCGGCCAGCCAGAACAACTGCCCGAACAGCGGCACCCACTTCAGGCTCTTTTTGCCGATGCACACGGTACGACGGGGCACCACGTTGCCAAACACAAACAGGTCATAGTTGGACTGGTGATTGGCGATGATCACGCAGCTGTCGGGTTTATCCATCAACGGCCCGACTTCGGCCTTCACTCGCAAACGCAAAATGCACATGGCCGGCCATGCGTACAGGCGTGCGCACAGGCGGCTGTTGTCCGGATTGAACGGCCGGCACAGGCCGAGCATCACCCCCAGCACACCCGCCACGATAAAGTGCAGGCCCATCAATGACATACGGCACAAAAACAGCATTTACAGGCCCCACCGGGACAAAAGGTGGCGCAGTGTACGGATGTGCACTGTTTTCGGCAATTGCTCCCAGGGAAGTGGGAGATGGAGGATGTTTGAGCTGATGTTTCCGACTGTTTGGTCAGATGCGGTCTAGAGCGGTCACAGACGTTTAACACAGACATGTATGAAAAAGCCCGACACGACGGTCGGGCTTTTCGTTGCAGCAGATCCGGGCTTAGCCCAAATGCTCCTGATCCTGGATGATCGCGTTGTCCAGGACCTCCAGCAGCGCTTTGCGCACTTTCAATTTGGTGTTCTTGTGCGCGGTCATGTTGATCTTCTTCAACTGACGAGCCGCCGCCAGTGCCGCGCCTTGCAGTTCTTCAGGCGAGACCACGACATCGAGGAAGCCGGCCGCCACGGCGCCTTGTGGATTGAACATCTCGCCGTTGACCACCGAACGCTGCAACGCCACTTTGTTCAGGCGGTCACGGGCAATCTCGATGCCCGCGTGGTGCATGGTCATGCCGATCTGCACTTCGTTCAGGCCAATGCTGAACGCACCTTCAACGCCGATGCGATAGTCAGCCGACAACAGCAGGAACGCGCCCTTGGCCACCGCGTGCCCCGGGCACGCCACGATCACCGGGAAGGGGTGCGACAGCAGGCGGCGGGCCAGGGTCGAACCGGCGGTCACCAGCGCCACGGCCTCTCTAGGACCGGCCGTCATCACCTTCAGGTCATAACCGCCAGAGAGAATGCCCGGCTGGCCGGTAATGATCACCACCGCACGATCAGCCACTGCCCGATCCAGCGCAGCGTTGAACTCGGCAATCACATCCGGGGAGATGGCATTGACCTTGCCATTGCTCAGGGTCAGGGTCGCGATACCGTCTTCGAGATGGTAGGAAATCAACTCACTCATGACGCTATTCCTTTCAATAAAGTTGGGCAGACGTTACCCACCGCCGCAAGCCAGGTAAAGCGCCGTGACTGACCCGCCAGTCACCCTTTGCCCGCCCGTCAGGCGCAGCCCGCCGTGCCTGCTGCGCATTCCCCTCTATATAGAAGAGGGCACGAAGCCGGAGATTGGCCGGTTTGCCATGGCCGGGAACGACCGGAAACGCTGAATCGCGTTAACCGCATGAAAATTCTGAAAAAAATGTTTGCCATCGGAAAAGCTTTCGACTACATTAGCGCGCCTCGACAGACAGAACATGTTTGAAGAGATACGGTGAAGTGTCCGAGTGGCTTAAGGAGCACGCCTGGAAAGTGTGTATACAGGAAACTGTATCGAGAGTTCGAATCTCTCCTTCACCGCCACATTCTGCAAACACAAACCCCTGATTTTCCTAGAGAAAGTCGGGGGTTTGTGGTTTTTGGCGTCTGAAAAAGGGCCGTATGTGAACAAAGTGGGAACGCAGATGATTTATGGGGTGTTCTAGCTCGCACGATATGAGTGAGAGCATCAGACAAGTACCTATCTCGCTAATGCCTGCTTTCGGTCAACCGTCTCCTTTCGTGCGAAGTGATTATAAAAATGCAGTCTTCTTAGGGAGTATCTATACAGATCCACTTAAGGGTGTCCCGCCCAGGTTAAGACCAGCAAGGTAGTGGCCAGCTAAAAACGCAGCAAGCGTAAGGCTTTACGCAACTCTCGGAAATTGCCTACAACCCCGGCGAGAGTCACCCCGATATCCTGCCTGCCTTGCAAAACAAACGGTTCCACACGAAAAACGCCGCTTTCCTGTTCTGGATAAGCGGCGTTTTTTTAAGCACGCGTTAGAGGTTTCTCCCACGCATCAGCGATGTCATTCGCGGTTGCTAAACCCTGTGCGGTATCATGATATAATACCATGAATAATAAACAGCTCAGCACCCTCAAAACCGTATTTTCAAGACCAGCCCCGGCCATCATGGAGTGGTCACGCATCGAATCTTTGTTCGGCGCTGCAGGGGCAAGAACCATCGAAGGCAATGGATCGCGAGTACGTTTTGAACTGAATGGCGTGGTGGCCACTTTTCATCGGCCCCACCCCGACAAAGAAGCCAAGCCCTACCAGGTGCGTGACGCCCGGGCTTTCCTTGAGCAAGCAGGAGTTACCCCGTGAACGTAATGAACTACAACGGCTACTCAGCCCGAATCGAGTACAGCGACGAAGACGGCCTGTTCGTCGGCCACATTGCGGGCATCAAGGATGTTGTCGGGTTTCACGGCGAGTCAGTCAAAGAACTTCGCACCGCATTCGAAGAGGCCGTCACCGATTATCTGGAGACTTGCGCCAAACTCGGCCGCACCCCACAGAAGCCCTATTCAGGCCATCTCAGTCTGCGCCTGGCCCCAGCCCTTCACGCGACGGTAGCTGTGAAAGCTCAGTTAGCCCACAAAAGTATCAATCAGTGGGTTGCTGATGTTCTTGATCGCGAGGCGCATGCTTAAGCAGTGAATAAGCCGATCCGGCTGTAGACTGCTCAAACTCTTCGAACGGAATCGACATCATGCTCTATCCTCGCGCCAGTTTTCGCGGCGCAGCCAGGCTCATCGCGGCTGTGTCGATAGTTGCCACGTCATCACTGGCCCTCGCATCCGCCCCTGCGACTTTTCCCGACGCCCAAGCCAGTGACCCGGCCAAACTTGGCTGGATGGTCGGTTCGCCACCCTCCGCTGATCGCACCGTGCGCTTTGAAGACGGCAGCTATTTCCAGTTCCCGGCAATGCGCTGGAGTGTTTCGAATTTCCGGCAACTGATGCCGACGATCAACGTTTCACGCGGCCTGGGTGCTCCGGTTCCTCTGGAGACAGTGCTACGCAAAGATATCGACGGGATCAGTTTTGTCCCGCTTGGCGCCAAGGCGCCGATGACGTGGGAGCAATCCCTCGCGGCCACGTACACCGATGGCATTGTGGTGATGCACCGCGGGAAAGTTGTCTACGAACGTTACTTCGGCGTGTTGAAGCCGGACGGCCAGCACGCCGCAATGTCAGTGACCAAGTCCCTGGTCGGCACGCTGGGTGCCATGTTGGTGGCGCAGGGGCGCATCGATGCTGACAAGCGGGTTGCCGAATATGTACCGGAACTGGCGGATTCTGCGTTTGGCAGCGCCACGGTACGGCAGGTGCTCGACATGACCACGGGCCTCAAATACAGCGAGGACTACGCGGACCCGGATGCCGAAGTCTGGGCCCATGCCCGGGCAGGCAACCCGTTGCCCAAACCCAAGGGTTATGAGGGACCGCGCAGTTACTACGAGTTTTTGCAGACGGTGCAACCGCAAGGCGAGCACGGCAAAGCGTTTGCCTACAAAACCGTCAACACCGACGTGTTGGGCTGGGTCATTGCCCGCGCCACCGGCCGCAATGTTGCGCAACTGCTGTCGGAGAACATCTGGAGCCGGTTGGGTGCCGAGCAGGACGGCTATTTCACAGTGGACTCCATCGGCACGCCGTTCGCCGGTGGTGGCCTGAATACGGGGTTGCGGGATCTGGCGCGTTTTGGCGAGATGCTGCGTAACGGCGGTCGGTTCAACGGCCACCAGATAGTGCCAGAGGCAGTGATCGACGATATCCGTGGCGGCGGCGATAAGCAGGCTTTCGCCAAGGCGGGTTACACATTGCTCAAAGACTGGAGTTACCGGTCGATGTGGTGGGTGACGAGCAAGGAAGGAGGGGCATTCATGGCGCGTGGGGTCCATGGGCAGCGCATTTATGTCGACCCGAAGGCCGAGATGGTCATCGTCCGCTACGCATCCCATCCGGTGGCCAGCAACTCGGCCAATGATCCCGTCACTTTGCCGGCGTTTGACGCGTTGGCTGACTATCTGAACAGGAAGGAACACCCATGATCATCACCACGACCCAGTCCATCGAAGGCCGGCAAATTACCGCCTACCTGGACATCGTCAGCGCCGAGTCGGTGCAAGGGATCAACGTTGTCCGCGACGTGTTTGCCGGGATGCGCGACTTTTTCGGCGGGCGTTCCCAGACACTGGAGCGAGCGTTGAAGGAAGCACGCATTCAGGCCACCGATGAGATCAAGGAGCGGGCGCTGGCGCTTCAGGCGGACGCGGTGGTCGGGCTTGATTATGAGATCAGCATGCCGGCCGGAAAGGGAGGGATGGTCGTGGTGTTTGTGACCGGGACTGCGGTCAAGTTGAGGTAAAAGGTGAGAAGCCATTCGTCGGTCACGGGGAAATCCGAACGGCAGGTCCGTTAGTGACCGTCTAGTCTCAAAAACCTTGGCGATCGATATTCCTTCAGGCAAAGGGCTTGCCGCTGTCGATCGCGCTTTTTGAAAAGGGTGGAGAGATGGTTGATCCGTATATCGAGGACGATGGCGCAGAGTTTCCGATCAACAACTCCGTGCGGTGTGGTCAGACCCAGTATGTGGCCAGTTTCGGCGAGGACCAGACTGAGGTCGACAAGATCAAGACCAGGGCGTGCCGGGTACTGAAGGGCAAATTTTTACCCAAGGTGACAGCGCCGGTCAGGAAGTAATCGAACGTCAGGTAGACCCCGTCATAGAGCGGGGTTTTTCATGCTCGAAAAGTTTTATGACAATTTTTTTGAAGGGGGGGATCTTTCACGAACTTTTCACAACACCCTCCGTAATCTCGACTCATCCGTTAGAAAGCAACACCTGGCCCGTTTCCCCAGCGGGCTTTTTTTTGTCCGCGATAAAACCTTTTCGGTAAACGCTGTCCAACCCTCGCCAATCGCGAAGTTGGACCGGTGTGCTGGACTTTATCCGCGCAAAAGCATTCAATCTCGCCCCCTTTTGTGTACCCCCTATTTTTGAGGTTTTTGTCATGCGTTTAACACTGCCCGCTCTGGTTCTGGGGCTTCTGGTTGCTCAAGGTGCAATGGCTGGTGACGGCACTGCCGCGCTGGGCGGTGGCTTGGGCGGCGCATTGGGTAACGTCGTCGGCCAGAAGATGGGCGGCAGCACTGGCGCCGCGATTGGTGCGGGCGTCGCTGGCGCGGCAGGCAGCGCAGTTGCCGCCAAAAAAGGTCATCGCACCAGCGCTGCTATCGGTGGCGGTGTCGGCGCGGCCGGTGGTTCGGTGATCGGCAATAGCCTCGGCGGCAAGTCCGGTGCCACCATCGGTGCGGGCCTGGGCGGTGCATTGGGCGGCGGCGTGGGCAGCAACCTGGCCAATGGTCACAAGCGTCACTGATCCTGATCCAGATTTGAAAAGAGCCCGGCTTGATGCCGGGCTTTTTCATTTATGAACGTTTTACGCCGCAATGGCTCAAATCTTCCATACTCCCTTGAAGAATGTGAGGCGTGCCATGAACCCGAAAACCAACGACAAAAAAACCGTAAGCCAGAGTGCTCGGCGATTGATGTTGCCTGCGATTGTTTTTGGATTGTTGGTTTCTCAGGTGGCGCTGGCGGGAGGTAATGGAGATGCCGCAGTGGGCGGTGGTCTTGGTGGGGTGCTGGGCAATGTTGTCGGTGGCCAGGTGGGTGGTAGCACGGGTGCGGCCGTCGGTGCCGGAGTCGGCGGCGCGGCCGGTAGTGCCATTGCCGCGCCAAAGCGCAGTCGCACCGAAGCGGCGGTAGGCGGTGGTTTGGGCGCGGCGGGTGGATCAGTGATCGGCAACAGTCTTGGCGGTTCGACCGGATCGGCCATCGGTGCCGGTCTTGGCGGTGCAGCCGGTGGTGCGGTCGGCAATGATCTGGGGAGTGATAGCGGCCACTCCCATTCCGGTGGCGGACATAAACATTCGAACAAGCACCACAACAAGCACCACAATAAGCATCACTAGTTGAGCGAGGCATCCCATGACTGCGAAAAGCGAAGGCAAGGAAGAAAAGGGTCCGAGCGCACAGCCATCTATAAACGATCCCGGCAATGAAGATCCGGGATCGCTGATGGACGATGCGACGGTGCCGCTTAACGATGCTGATGATGCGGGCGATGTGGGGAATATCGAGTTTGAGGATGAGGAAGAGGACGAGGACTGATCGAATCGTGCTGTCGGATTGACCGGTTGTCCAGCTGATCGAACGCGTCCATCGCCCGATCCTCGCTAGGTCGTGGCCTGCACTTCAGGTCACACGAGAGGTGCGATATGAACACTGATCGGAAGGTCCCCGACGTTGATGAAACACCGGAGTATCCGCTGCCGTCGCCTACCGATTCCTTGAGCCGCGACCAACGACCACCGGACGATGATGATGCAGGTGTGGAGCAGGTTCCGAGCGACGACGATGATATAGAGGCCAATCCAGAAGATCGGGACGATGGCACGGGTGAGCCAGCTATTACAAAGCGACAGTGAAGCACCCCGGGTCTCGATTGCTTCTTTAAAGCTTTGGTCCGAGGGGGGAATCCGGTTAGAAAATTCCCCGGGGCGCTAGTGAGTCTCCGCAATACCCGTATTTATTCGACGGTTTTGGAGAGGGCGCATCAGGCTCTCCCTCATCAACCCTTGCCTTTCCTTGCTCATACGGCACCGAGCATCCCGGCTTGTTCTCCTGCGGGCAATTCCCGCCCAATCCCAATGGAGCCACCCACCCCGTCGGGTTCCGGGTGTACCGATACGGGTTCAACCCACCGGCCAGCATGACCGGATCCAGCGTCAGATAACGACCAATGTCGGGATGGTAGTAGCGATGACGGTTGTAGTGCAGGCCGCTCTCGGCGTCGAAGTATTGTCCCTGAAACCGTAGAGGCTGTTTGAGTCGTTCGCCGTCGCCCTGGCTCACTTCACGAAGTTTGCCGTGGGCGGTGTATTTGGCCGA
The DNA here is from genome assembly GCF_019956305.1 of Pseudomonas sp. BF-B-30. NCBI lineage: Bacteria > Pseudomonadati > Pseudomonadota > Gammaproteobacteria > Pseudomonadales > Pseudomonadaceae > Pseudomonas > Pseudomonas sp. BF-B-30. The sequence goes on from NZ_JAHBDG010000001.1 coordinate 48,120, forward strand.
CCAGACGATAGCGCCGCCGTAGTTGGTCAGTTCCTGCGGGGTACCGAGGTGGTCGAGTTGGTAGTAGAGCGGGCGGGCGTCTGCCGGGCCTTTTCCGTCAAGCAGCGCCAGCGGGCGGAAGCTGCCGGGCTCGTAAACGTAGCTGCGGTAGTGCTCGGGAGCGCTTTCGGCGATGAGTTGGTCGCCTTGCCAGAAAAACTGCGTGGTCTGGCTGTCGACGGTTTTGCGGATGCGCCGACCGAAGGCGTCGTAGCGGTAGCTGACACTTTTACCGTCCGGGGTGCTGACGCTGATCAGGCGGTGCTGGCTGTCATAGGTGTATTGGGTGACTTGGGGCGGCATGCCGCGGCGTTCGCGGATCAGGTTGCCGAAGGCGTCGTAGTCGTAGTGGCTGTTGCAATGGCGGTGCAGACGGTTGCCCTGGAGCACGAGCGGGCCTGGACGGCCACGGATCAGCAGATTGCCGGCCGGATCATGGGTGAAGCTCTCCGCGAACGGATCGCGGTCGTGGCGTACGCCGGTCAGGCGGTCGAACGCATCGTATTGATAGTGGCGTTGGCCGTGACGGCTGTCGGCAATCTGCAGGAGATTGCCCTTGGCGCTGTAGGCATACTCGCGGCGATACAGCGTTCGTTGCTTTTGGCTGACGCAATGGACCTGCAAGCGGCCTTGCTCGTCGTAGGCGTAATCGCTGAGCAGCAGGCCCTGTTGGCGTTGCCGTTCGCGCCCGCCGACAAAACGGTGGCAGGTCAGGCGCGTGCCATTGAGATCGATGGCAGTGAGGGCGCCCCCCTTGGCATGGTGGTAGACAAGGACACTGTTGTCCGGAAGGTGCAGCCGCTTGAGCCGACCGCAGGCATTGTAGCCGTAACGCAGGGTGCCCCAGCCCTGATGTTCGGTGATCAGCCGGCCCTGGCGGTCGTATTCGAACGCCAGCGGATGGCCCTGACCGTCATCGACGCGAACCAGTCGCCCTGAGTTGTCGTAGTGGTACTCGACTTTGATTCCGTCGGGAAGGGTCTTGAGCAACAAGCGCCCGGCGCTGTCGCGTTGGTATTGTGTGACGAGTTGCGAACCGTCGTCGCCGAACTCGGTTTTTTTCAGCAACTGACCATTACCGTCATACGCATAGGTGGTACGACGGCCATCAAAGCCGGTTTCCTGTCGGATCAATCCGCCAGGCGTGTAGTCCAGCCGATAGGTGTCGCCGACCTCGTTTTCGATCTCGGTGAGCAACAGTTGCGCATGATCGTAGCCGTACTTCAGCGTGCTGCCGTCGGGGTTGATCCGACGGCTGACCAAGTGCAGGTCGTCGGCGTATTCGAAACGGGTTACCCGTCCCAGTTCGTCGGTTTCGGCGGTGACCTGGCCGTAGGCGTTGTAGCGATAGGCACGGCAGGCACCGGTGGGCAGCGTGATCCTGGTCAGTCGACCCACGGCGTCCCACTCATAGCCGGTGACGGCACAGTGTTCGTCCTGCCGGGTAATCCGCCGGCCCAGCACATCGTAGGAAAAAGCGCGCTGGGCACCGTCCGGCAAGGTCTCCTCCAACAGTTGCCCCAAGGCGTTCCAGACAAACCGGTGACCGCTCTGATCGGGGAATCGGATTGTCAGCAAGCGCCCCTTGGGGTCGTAGAAATAGCGGGTGATCTGCCCGTCGGGATCGGAAACAGCAGTGATGTCGCCCTGGGCATTGCGCTGACAGGTCCAGGTCGCCTGACCACGGGTGAGGGTGCGCAGGAAACCGTGCCGATAGTTGCAGGTCATGGGCGCCTCATCGGGCGCACGCCGCGCGATCAACCGGCCGGCTTCGTCATAATGGTATTCGGTGACGGCGCCGAGGGCGTCCTGCTCGGCGATCAGGCGACCCTGATCGTCGTAGGCCTTGTGCAACTCACCGCCGTCGGTCCCGACCTGGCGTACCAGGCGTGCGCGGTTGTCATGAACGTAAACCTCTTCGCTACCGTCGGCGTTGTTCACTGTCACACAGCCTTTATCGTCCCAGGCGTAACGTGCCTCCATTTGCGAAAACGAGGCCCAATGATGGATGCAGCGGGCTGCCTTGCCAGAGCGTTCCCACGCCCAGAAGAAACTCGCGCCGCCGGCCAGTTGCCGTTGCAGGATGACGTGCCGCTCGTCGTAGTCATAGCGCTCGCTTTCACCTGCGGCGTTGGTTGCCTCGATCAAGCGTCGGCGGGCGTCGTAGCGGTAGCTGACCAGTGTCTGTTCGGTGCGCCAGGTGTTTGCCTCGCAGTCGCCGCGCTGAAACACCTGATAGTCGACGGCCACCAGGTGCTTGACGTCGTAACGCAGCAATAAGGCGCGGTCGGCGCCGTTGTCCAGGCGTTGGATCCGATCACAGCGGTCCCGCTGCACCGTCAGGCGATTGCCGTAGGCATCGCTGATCGTGCTGAGCCGGCCGTCATGAAAGTGGTAGAACCGCGCGCGGTGGCCGGCCAGGGCGAGGATCAGTTCGTCCGGCTCTTCGCCGAGGTAAATCGCCGCCCGCGACAGGCTGTTGTGGATCACCGGGCGCACCGCCGTCGGCCGTGGAAAGGGCGTGCGGCGGTTTTCGGGGTCGATCCACAGCACCCGCTCGCTGTGGAGTTCCAGGTGCTGGGACAGCGAATGGCTCCAGCCAAAACCGAGACCGCTGTCGATTTCGACGGCACTGGTGCGATAGAGGCGGGTGAAGTCGAAAGGCAGGATTCCGTCGAGGGTGCCATCGGTCAGGGTCAGCAGTTCTTCACCGGTAACCATCGACACCGGGCCGTTGTGGGTGGCGGTTCGCTCGGCGGTGTCGATACTGACACCATTGGGGTTTTTCGCCTGTCTGGAGACGTCCTCGTGGCGTTCATGCCTGCCGGGGCAAAGTATCAGGGGACCGCTGGCGGGGCATGCCAATACCTCTTGGGGATCGAACATCTGCTGTCTTTCGCTTGGCGGAATGTGGAGCGCGAAACTCTGCGGGGGATCGGCGAGGAAAGAAGTCGGGAAAGGGTGGCGCTTGCTGTAGGGCGATTCGCTAAATCGCGGAGGGTCATTCGGCGCCGATCGGGATTTCATCATTGCTCTAGACCGGCGGCGCTCGCTATGCTGCTGAATCCTTTAATCCATGGGCATCGGCCGTACCTGAGCTGTCCGGGATGCCTTAGAAAACGGATCAGATGCGATGAATGCACCACTGAAAGCATTCGGCCCGATCAAGGCCGTGATTTTCGATATGGACGGCTTGTTGCTGGACACAGAAGGCATCTACACCGAAGTCACCTCTATCATTGCCGCGCGTTACGGCCGGACGTTCGACTGGAGCATCAAACAGAACATCATTGGCCGGGGCGCGGGCGATCTGGCGCGCTATGTGGTTGAAGCGCTGGACTTGCCGATTACGGCGCAAGAGTTTCTGGTGATCCGCGAGCCGCTGATGCGCGAGCGTTTTCCTACAGCGCAGGCAATGCCCGGAGCACAGGAACTGGTACGGCATCTGAAGGCCAACAACATTCCCATTGCCGTAGGCACCAGTTCTTCGAGCCAGTCGTTCGGCCAGAAAACCACATTGCACCGCGACTGGTTCGCCTTGTTCGACTTTATCGTCACCGCCGATGACGCCGAGGTGGGCGCGGCCAAACCAGCACCGGATATTTTCCTGACGGCGGCGCGGCGCCTGGGTGTTGCACCGCAAGACTGCCTGGTGTTCGAGGATTCGCCCTTCGGCGTCACTGCGGCGAAAGCGGCAGGGATGACGGCAATTGCGATTCCGGATGCGGCAATGGCAGATGCCAGGTACGCACACGCCGATGGCATTCTTCGTACGCTGAAGGCGTTTGTGCCGAGTGCTTTTGGTTTGCCGGCGCTGGAATGGACCTAGCTAAAAAGACGGGTCGACTCTGGCAAATGTGGGAGCGGGCTTGCTCGCGAAGGCGGTGTACCAGGCAACATTGATGTCGTCTGATTCACCGCTTTCGCGAGCAAGCCCGCTCCCACATTGGGTTTGCGTTTAACGCATCAGGCGCCGAAACCACCGTCGATGGTCAGGCTGGCCCCCGTGATATAGCCCGCTTCAGGGCTGACAAGGTAGGCGACGAAGCTGGCGATCTCTTCGGCCTTGCCGTAACGGCCCACGGCCATCAACGGGATCAGGCTTTCCGCAAAGTCACCCTCGGCCGGATTCATGTCGGTGTCGACCGGGCCCGGTTGCACGTTATTGATGGTGATGCCTTGCGGGCCGAGATCTCGGGCCAGGCCTTTGGTCAGGCCGACCAGCGCCGACTTGCTCATGGCGTACGGGCCACCACCGGCGAAGGGCATGCGGTCGGCGTTGGTGCTGCCGATATTGATGATGCGACCGCCTTCGGTCATGTGTCTGGCGGCGGCCTGGGTGGCGATGAACACGCTGCGCACGTTGATGGCCAGGGTCTGGTCGAAGTCTTCGAGTTTGAACTCGGCCAGCGGTGCGACCGCCAGTACCCCAGCATTGTTGACCAGGATATCCAGGCGACCGAAGGCTTCTACCGTGGCGGACACGGCACCGCGGATGGCGTCGGCGTCGGCGCTGTCGGCCTTGATGGCCAGGGCCTTGCCGCCCTTGGCGGTGATGCTGTCTTGCAGTTCTTCGGCTTTGGCCGTGGAGCTGACGTAGGTGAAGGCAACGGTGGCGCCTTCAGCAGCCAGGCGCTTGACGATGGCTGCGCCGATGCCGCGGGAACCACCTTGAATCAAGGCCACTTTGCCGCTGAGGTTCTGAGTAGTCATATTGATCTCCAAGTCCCGAGGCGAGATGTCCCGGTTGATGGAGGCTAGTATCGATTCAGGATTACGTGCTGTGTAGACCATAGTTGCGATAGTCTGTGTAAACCAAAAGTTTATAGTGGCGCTTATGGAAACCTTCAGCAGTATCGAATGCTTTGTGCGCAGTGCCGAGGTCGGCAGCTTTGCTGAGGCTGCGCGGCGCTTGAGCCTGACACCGGCGGCGGTGGGCAAGAGCGTTGCCAAGCTCGAGGCGCGCCTGGGTGTCAGATTGTTCCAGCGCAGCACTCGCAGCCTGACCCTGACGGAAGCCGGTCAGTTGTTTCTCGGCGAAGTCAGCGGCAGCCTGCACACGATCCAGAATGCCGTGGCCAATCTCGCCAGCGCCGGAGGGCAGCCGGCGGGCACCTTGAAAGTCAGCATGGGGACAGTATTTGGCTGTCTGTACATTGTGCCGATGCTCGGCGAGTTTCTGCGGCGATTCCCGGCGATCAACCCGGACTGGCACTTCGACAACCGCCAGGTCGATCTGATCGGGCAGGGTTTCGACGCGGCCATCGGCGGCGGCTTCGAATTGCCCCAGGGCGTGGTGGCACGCCGGCTGAGTCCGGCGCATCGGGTGTTGGTGGCTACGAAGGACTACCTGGAGACACATGCAGCGATCAGCGAGCCGGATGACCTCAAGCACCATGACGGGATTCTGATCCGCTCACCGCAGACCGGTCGGGTACGCTCCTGGCAGTTGACCCATCGCAATCAGCAACACAGCCCGTTGACGCTCAAGGCGCGGATGACCATGAGCGATTCCGAGGCCGCCTGCGCCACGGCCGCGCAGGGTCTGGGCATTGCGCTGGTGAGCATGCCGTTTGCCGCGAGCTATCTGGAGTCGGGCAGGCTGCAGCGGGTGCTGCCGGATTGGTACATCGACGACGGTTACACCTCCATCTATTACGCCGAACACAAACTGCTGCCGGGCAAGACCCGGGCGTTTGTCGAGTTTGTCATTGAGCAGTTTGCCGAGAGAGGGTTGGGGCAGAGGTTCAGTGCGGTTTGAGTCAGGCTCAGGTCCGAGTTGCCTCCTTCGCGAGCAAGCCCGCTCCCACATTTGATCTGTTGTAGACACAATATCTGTATTCAACGGAGATCCAGTGTGGGAGCGGGCTTGCTCGCGAAGGGGGGGCCGCGGTCTACCGGGCAAACCGCCCCGGCCAACCAATGATGTTTTTCGGCCGTGGCGTCGCATAAGTCCGCACCTTCGATGTCGACAGCCCCAGTCGCACCAATGATTCGGCAATGGTCACCGCCGCCGTCACCCCATCCACCACCGGTACCCCGGTACGTCGACGAATCTGCTCGTCCAGCCCGACCATGCCGCCGCAGCCCAGGCAAATCACTTCGGCCTTGTCCTGGGTCACCGCCAGTTCGGCCTGATGGACGATGGCCTCCAGTGCGCGCTGCGGTTCGTGTTCCAGTTCCAGTACTGCCAAACCACTGGCCCGTACCGAGGCGCAACGGTCCCAGAGGCCGGAGAGCTTGAGGCGATCTTCGATCAGCGGCACGGTGCGGTCGAGGGTGGTGACCACGGAATAGGCGTGACCGAGGAACATCGCCGTGCTGGCGGCGGCATCGGTGATATCCACCACCGGCACATTGAGCAGTTCCTGCAAGCCTTCACGGCCGTGCTCGCCATAGCCGGCCTGGATCACGGCGTCGAACGGCTGGTCGTAGGACATCACCCGGTCCATGACCGCGATGGCCGCCAGGTAACTCTCGAAATTGCCTTCGATGGAGTCGGCACCGAAGTGCGGGGTGAGGCCGACGATTTCCGTGCCGGGTGACGCGACGGCCTGCGCCGAACGGGCGATGGCCTGGGTGATGGATTCGGTGGTGTTGACGTTGACCACGAGAATGCGCATGGGGAGTCCTTAATGCAGTTGGTTCTGCGGCCCGACAACGCCGGGCCGCGACAGGATCAGTGGCTGACGTTGTCGACCGCGATGGCTTCGCCGCTAACATCGACGTAATGCGGTTGGCGCTTGGCGATGATCAGGTAGAGCATCCCGGCGATACCGGCACCAATCAGCCAGGAGAATGGCGATACGCTGTGGAAGCCCGGTACCAATGCCAGGACGATGGCGATCAACGCTGCAGGAATGAACGCCGCCACCGCGCGCAAATTGACACCGCGGCTGTAGTAATACGCGCCGTCAGGGTCTTCGCTGTACAACTGCGGCACGTTGATCCGGCCTTTGCGTACCAGCCAGTAGTCGACCATGATCACCCCGTACAACGGGCCGAGCAGGGCACCGAGGCCGGACAGGAAGTACACGATCACCAGCGGGCTGTTGTAGAGGTTCCACGGCAGGATCAGCACAGCGATGGTCGCGCTGATCAAGCCGGCGCGGCGGAAGGTCAGGTACTTGGGCGCCAGGTTGCTGAGTACGAACGCCGGGGCGACGAAGTTGGCCATGATGTTCACCGCCACGGTGACGATCAGGAACGCCAGGCAGCCGAGCACCAGGAAGAAGGTGTTGGGGATCGAGGCGATGATTTCGGTCGGGCTTTCGATGATCCGGCCATTGATCTGAAATTGCGCGCCGCACAGCAGGACGGTAATGCCGGCGAACACCAGGATATTCACTGGCAAGCCCCAGAAATTTCCGACCTTGATGGTTTTGCGGCACGGCGAAGAACGGGCAAAGTCGCAGAAGTTGAGGATCAAGGTGCCGTAGATCGCCAGCCACAGTGCGCCGCCGGCAAAGATGTTGCGCCACATCTCACCGCCAGTCAGCGGCTCACGGATAGACCAGGCGATGGTCGCATCGGCCTGGGTGTACATCCACGCGGCAAGGGCGGCGACGGTCAGCAAAATCACCGGGCCGGCAAATGCCTCGTAGCGCCGCACCATCTCCATGCCATAGGCCAGGATCGCCAGTTGCACGAACCAGATCGCGACGAAACACACCCAGCCCAGGGTCGACAGGCCCAGGATCGAGTCGTGGTCGTAGTCGGCGAACCCGGGATGGACCGCCGTTAACAACACGCGAAAGACCACGGACGCAAGATACGTCTGGATACCGAACCAGGCGATGGCGATAACGGCGCGGATCAATGCAGGAATCTGCGCACCGTGAATGCCGAAACTGATCCGGCTGATGACCGGAAACGGCACCCCGGTTTTCTGGCCCATGTAGCCAGACAGGTTCATGAAAAAGTAAACCAGCGCGGCGCCGATCCCCAGGGACAGGAGAATCTGCCAGCCACCCAGACCCAAGGCGTACAGGCCTATGGCAAACGAGTAGTTGGCAATGTTGTGCACGTCGTTGGTCCACAGGGCAAAGATGCTGTAGCGGCCCCAGCGCCGACCTTCGGACTTGGTCGGTGCCAGGTCCTTGTTGTGCAATCGGGGGCTGAGCACCACGGGGGCGTGATGCGCCTGATTGTCGACGGTGTGGATGGAATGGGAGGAGGGTAGATCCAGCGCGATGTTGTTATTGGAGAGACTAGTACGCATTCCGGCAGGCTCCTGATGCTCGACATCGCGATGACTGTGCATGAGCGTTGGCTCGACAAATCTTCGTCGCGGATGGCGAATATCATTGGTTACGGGGCATCTGCAGCCTGTACGGGATAGGGCGCTTCAGGCTTGCGGATCTAAAGTGTGTGTATGTTTTGAATTTATTGTATACAAAACATGTATGCACTTAAGCCAGAACTGTGCCAGCTGGCAGTTCTATGAAACGCGCTGCTCATTTCGTTTTGTTATGGCGTTTCGCCAAATTACTGAAAAATAGCCAATTTAAATTGACCGATTGAACAGGTATTTATTTTACGAAGGGGATTCAGGAGGACATGGCGGTGTACGTCAGGCGGGGGGATGTAACTTTTGGGGGCGCAGAAACGAAAAGTGCACACATAAATGGCACCGATGGTGACATTCCTGTGTACACATTTTTGTGGGGGCGAGCTTGCTCGCGATGGTCGTCAATGAAAACGCTGTATTCCTGACACCCCATGGCGCTCTTGGGTTTATCGCGAGCAAGCTCGCTCCTACAGGGGTATTTACGCTTTCGACTTGCTGATGATATTCCCCGCATGCAGCCCGCATTCCTTCTGCGTCGCTTCTTCCCACCACCAACGGCCTTCACGCTCATGCTGGTTCGGCAGTACCGGGCGGGTGCAGGGTTCGCAGCCGATGCTGATGAAACCGCGTTCGTGCAGGCTGTTGTACGGTAACTCCAGCATGCGGATGTAGCCCCAGATCTCTTCGCTGGTCATTTGCGCCAGCGGGTTGAACTTGTACAGGGTGCGTTCCGGGGTGGAGAACGCGGTGTCGATTTCCATCACCGCGACGGCGCTGCGGGTGCCGGGGCTCTGGTCCCGACGCTGGCCGGTCGCCCAGGCCGTCACGCCTGACAGCTTGCGGCGCAGCGGTTCGATCTTGCGGATGCCGCAGCATTCGCCATGGCCGTCCTTGTAGAAGCTGAACAGGCCTTTTTCCTTCACGAACGGCTCAAGTTTCGTGTAGTCCGGCGACACCAGTTCGATGTCGATCTTGTAGTGCTCGCGCACCTGATCGATGAAGCGGTAGGTCTCGGGGTGCAAGCGACCGGTGTCGAGGCTGAACACTTTGACGTTCTTGTTCAGCTTCCAGGCCATGTCCACCAGCACCACGTCTTCGGCGCCGCTGAAAGATATCCACAGGTCATCGCCAAACTCGGCAAACGCGAGTTTCAGAATGTCCTGGGCGGATTTGTTGGCATAGGTCGTGGCGAGTTCCACGACGTCGAACGTTGGGCTCATCAGGGCGGCTTCCTACAGGTCGGTGGCGCTGGGCGCTCTATATGGGGTCGATGGTAACAAAAAGCTGCACGGGCCGGGGCATCCTCTGCGTTGCGCAGGCAGGCCCGAATCGCTAGAGTTCGGCAGTCTTTTTGCTCGCTCGACTCAATAATCAATACAAATGGGAGTGTCTTGTGGAAATTGCCTGTCTGGATCTTGAAGGTGTGCTGGTTCCGGAAATCTGGATCGCCTTCGCCGAAAAAACCGGGATCGAATCCCTCAGGGCCACTACCCGGGACATTCCCGACTACGACGTGCTGATGAAGCAGCGCCTGCGAATTCTCGACGAGCACGGCCTGAAGCTCTCCGACATTCAGGAAGTGATCGCCACGCTCAAGCCGCTTGATGGCGCCATCGAGTTCGTCGACTGGCTGCGCGAGCGCTTCCAGGTGGTGATCCTGTCGGACACCTTCTATGAGTTCTCCCAGCCACTGATGCGTCAGCTGGGCTTCCCGACCTTGCTCTGCCATCGCCTGATTACTGACGACACTGGGCGTGTCACTGACTATCAACTGCGTCAGAAAGATCCCAAGCGTCAGTCGGTCCTGGCCTTCAAGAGCCTCTACTACCGGGTGATCGCGGCGGGGGATTCCTACAACGACACCACGATGCTGGGCGAGGCTGATGCCGGGATTCTGTTCCATGCGCCGGATAACGTGATTGCGCAGTTCCCGCAGTTCCCGGCGGTGCACACGTTTGAAGCGTTGAAGCAGGAGTTCATCAAGGCATCAAACCGGACCCTGAGCTTGTAATCACATTCCCTGTATGTAGGAGCGAGCCTGCTCGCGATGGTCGTCAACGATAACGCGGGGCACCAGACAGCCCGCGTCGTCAGTTGCTCCATCGCGAGCAGGCTCGCTCCTACAGGTTTTGCAGCGTATCGAGCAGTACCTTCACCTTGGTAATCGACTCCTGATACTCAGCCTGCCACTGCGAGTCCGCGACAATCCCGCCACCGCCCCAGCAACACACCTGCCCGTCCTTGACCAGCAAACTACGGATGGCGATGGAGCTGTCCATTTCGCCGCGTACGTCCAGGTACAGCAACGAACCGCAATACAGGCCGCGCCGGGTCGGCTCCAGTTCGTCGATGATCTGCATGGCACGAATCTTTGGCGCGCCGGTAATCGAGCCGCCGGGGAAGCTGCCGGCGATCAGGTCCAGGGCATCGCGCTCATCCGCCAGTTCACCGGTGACGCTGCTCACCAGGTGGTGCACGTTCGGATAGCTTTCCAGGCTGAACAATTCCGGCACCCGTACTGAGCCTGTGCGGCAGGTGCGACCGAGGTCATTGCGCAGCAGGTCGACAATCATCAGGTTTTCCGCGCGGTCCTTGGGGCTGGCCAGCAATTCGGCGGCGTTCGCGGCGTCCTGCTCGGGCGTCAGGCCTCGGGGGCGAGTGCCCTTGATCGGGCGGGTTTCCACATGGCCCTGGCTGACTTTGACGAAGCGCTCCGGCGACAGGCTGAGTACGGCATCGCCATCAGGCAAGTTCTGGAAGCCGGAAAAAGGCGTCGGGCAAGCAGCGCGTAGCGCACAGTAAGCGGCCCACGGATCACCCAGGCAGGGTGCGCGAAACCGTTGGGCAAAATTGACCTGATAGCAGTCGCCGGCCTGAATGTACTGCTGGATGCGCTCGATGGCCTGTTGATACTCATCGGCGCTCAAGTCGGCAGTCATCGGGGTGAGCAGCTTGAAGGGCGCGATCGCTTGCGGCGCAGGCTGGCTGAGCAGTTCGATCAGGCGCTGACGCTCGCTGTCGGGCAGGGTCGGGTGGAACACCAATTGACTGGTCTGCGAAAGGTGATCGCTGATCAAGGCCCAGCCGTACAAGCCGAAGCGCGCATCAGGCAGATGCAGGTCATCACTGGCCTGGCTCGGCAGGCGCTCCAGATGTCGGCCGAAGTCGTAACTCAGGTAACCGATCAACCCACCGGCAAACGGCAACTCATAATCTGCCGGCAGAATGGCTTCGCCCAGGCGTGTCAGGTTGTCGCGCAGGCGTTGCAGGAAAGCATCGCCACATTCGTCGGGCGACACCGTCAGTTGTTCCAGTGGCCAGGCGCTGAGCAGGTCATAGCGACCGCGGTCGGCGCTGGGGCGGCCACTGTCGAGCAGGACGGCACCGGGCGCATGGCGAATCGCCGCGAAATATTCGGCGGGGTTGGCGCGATAGGGCAGCGGGTGTACGGAACAGGTCAACATGGGCGGGGGAAGTCAGCCATCGAGGCGGGGTGGCGATTGTAGTCCCCTCGGAGAATTGCTCCTAGAGGGGATTGTAGGAGCGAGCTTGCTCGCGATGGTCGTCAACGATGGCGTGGGCTGTCTGAATCCCCGCGTTGTCCTGGCGTTTTTCGCGAGCAAGCTCGCTCCTACAGGAGATGGGCCTCAACCCTCGACCGCAGGAATATGCCCAAACATCTCCTGCACAAACGCCACGCGCTCTTCGACCGTTTCGGTCACGCCGCGAGCCTTCAGTTCTTCCATTCGTGCTTCCACCGCATGAGTGCGCAACGTCAGGCCGCAGTCATTGGCAATCTGGATATTCAGCCCCGGCCGGGCGTTGAGCTCCAGAATCAGCGGGCCTTTTTCCTGGTCCAGGACCATGTCGACACCGATGTAGCCCAGGCCGCACAACTCATAGCAACCAGCGGCGAGTTTCATGAAACCGTCCCAGTAGGGCAGTTGCACGCCATCCACTGCATTGGTGGTGTCCGGGTGTTTGTTGATGATGTTGTTCAGCCAGGTGCCGCGCAGGGTCAGGCCGGTGGCCAGGTCCACACCGACGCCGATGGCGCCCTGGTGCAGGTTGGCCTTGCCGTTGGACTGGCGTGTCGGCAGGCGCAACATGGCCATCACCGGGTAGCCCATCAAAACAATGATGCGAATGTCCGGCACGCCTTCGTAACTGATGCTCTTGAAAATCTGGTCCGGAATCACGCGGTATTCGATCAGCGCCCGGTCGCGGTGACCACCCAGGGAGTACAGGCCGGTCAGGATGCTGGAAACCTGGTGTTCGATTTCTTCATGGCTGATGATCCGACCGGACACCGTGCGATAACGCCCTTCAAAGCGGTCGGCGATGACCAGGATGCCATCTCCGCCAGCGCCCTGGGCCGGTTTGATCACGAAGTCATTGCGTGCGCCGATGATCTCTTCGAGATTGTCGATTTCCTTCTCGGTGGAGATCACGCCATACAGTTCGGGCACATGGATGCCGGCGGCGATGGCGCGTTCCTTGGTGATGATCTTGTCATCGACGATCGGGTACAGGCTGCGCTTGTTGTATTTGAGCACGTAGTCTGCGTTGCGCCGATTGATCCCCATGATGCCCCGGGCTTCCAGGGCCTTCCAGGTCTTCCAGAGGCCGAACATCAGGCGTCAGCCTTTTTCAGGAAGGCCTTGAAGCGCACCAGTTCGGTCAGGCGGTAACCGCGATAACGACCCATGGCCAGCATGAAGCCCACCAGGATCAGCAGGATCGCCGGGAAAGTGAACACGAAGTACACCAGTTCCGGCACGCTCATGATCAGGTGCGCCAGGGACGCGGCGAACAGCGTGCCGACGGCCACTTTCATGGCATGGCCACCGCCGCGCTCTTCCCAGGTGATCGACAGGCGTTCGATGGTCATGGTCAGGATCACCATCGGGAACAGCGCCACCGACAAACCGCGTTCCAGGCCGAGTTTATGGCTGAGCAGGCTGATGGCCGCAATCAGCACCACCACGAACGTCAGCACCACCGACAGCCGCGGCAGCATTTGCAGTTTCAGGTGTTCGAGATAGGAGCGCAGCGACAAGCCCAGCGCCGTGATGATGGTAAACAGCACGATACCGAAGCCGAGCTGGGTTTCGCGGAAGGCCAGGGCGATCAGCACCGGGGTGAAGGTGCCCAGGGTCTGGATGCCGATCAGGTTGCGCAGGATCAGGATCACCAGCACGCCGATCGGGATCATCACCATGATCATGAAGGTCTGCTGGGTTTGCAGCGGCAGGCCGTACAGCGAGTACTCGAGGAAATTGGCGTCGGTGTTTTCGTCGGTCAGCTTGGCCAGGCGAATGGCGTTCATTTCGCTGTTGTTCAGGCTGAAGGTCACGTTGGCTTTCTTGCCACCATCGACGGTGATCAGGTTTTCGTCGCCGGTCCACCACAGCAGGCGGTCGGTCGGCAGGCCCTGTTCACCGGTTTCCGGGTTGAAGTACAGCCAGTCGGTGCCATTGAAGCTGCGCAGCCACAGTTCCGGCATTTGCGGCTGATCGGCCACCAGGCGGATGGTGTGGACCTTCTCGATCGGCACATGGGCGATGGACAGCAGCAGCTCGACGATTTTCGCCTTGTGCGCCGCGGATGGATCACCGGCCAGCAGCAGTTTCACGTTGTCGTCGTTGAGGTTGTTGACCCGCTTGATGGCTTCGCCGACGAAAGTTTCGACATCGGCCGAGTGTTGGCGAATCGGTGCGAGCAAGGCTTCGGCGGCGATTTTTTCCGGGCCTTCGATAGTCATGCTGTCGCGAAAGGTCGGGCCTTTGATCTTGGCTTTCTCACCGGAATAACGCTTGGTCAGCACCAGGCGGTAATACAGCGTCTGATTGCCTTTGGCCCGGCGTGCCGACCAGGTGACCTTGCGGTTGCCGTCGACCCGGTTCACGGCCACGCCGTAGTTGTTGGAGATGAAGCTCTCGTTGAGGCTCACGAAGTCGCGGCTCAGCGGAGGCACGAACATCTGGATCTTGACCGGATCCTTGGCACTGGCGACGAACTCGACCTTGGCGTCGATGTTCCACAGGTCGTCGGTGGCGTCTTCGGTCACCGGGATGCCCAGCACGAAGATCTGATAGGCCGTAACTGAAATGCCCAGCACCACCAGGATGGCGATCAGCAGTTTCAGGTGAAGGGTAAGAGAGCGCATTTGAATTACTCGGCGGTATGAGCGTCGGTGGTGCAGGCAGGTTTGCCGGCAGCATATTTAAGGCTGGGGTCAACCAGAGCATCGAAACGTTTGAGGGCTTCGGAGCCAATCAGTAGCGGGTATTGGAAAGCGCTGCGGTCGGTCAGGTTCACTTCGATGCTGCGCAGGGCCGAGCCCATGCAGATGTCCAGTTCGATCACCGGTCGGGCGGTGTACTTCTTGCCTTCCTCCGGATCGTAGTCGCCGGCCCGGCGCTTGATCTTGCTGACACGGGCCAGCGGGCGTTCGATCGGGTGCGAATGGGCGGCGTCGATGGCCAGGTAAAAGCGCACCCACGACTCGCCGTTGCGTTTGAATCGTTTGATATCCCGTGCACTCAGGGATGCGGTTTTCGCCCCGGTGTCGAGTTTGGCCGCCACTTCCAGATCGATGCCATTGAGCGATGCGTACTCATTAAGGCCATACACGGTCTTTTCCCCGGCCATTGCGAAGCCGGGCAGGCAAAGGAAATAAAGGAAGGTGGGGAAGGGCTTGAGTCTCATAAATCCTGATGCGCAGCGGTCCGACTTGATTCAAGGCCCTGGCATCGCTGCGCAAGCTCCCTCGTATGCCTGTCAGGTTTTTATGACAGGCAGTGCAGATGTGACAAACAAATGCGGGCGGCATTCTAGCACGGTGGTTTGATGGCGCCAGCGCTGGCCGGTGGCTATAAATAGGCCGGTTGCTTCGTAATGGTGCAACCGGTTATCAGAAGATTGTCGACAATATCGATTTATACTTTGACTGCGCCGCCAGTATTCGCTAGTTTTTGCGGCACTGGCTTACAAGGTGTCGACAATATGCTGGATCAACTCGATCCCCCGGTTTCTACGCAGGACGATACGGAGACGCTTTCCGAGAACGTCTTCCGACGCATTCAGGCGGCTATCGTCAAAGGCGATATCGCGCCGGGCAGCAAAATCTCCGAACCGGAACTGGCGCGCACCTACGGCATCAGCCGTGGCCCGTTGCGCGAGGCCATCCACCGTCTGGAAGGCCAGCGCCTGCTGGTTCGCGTGCCGCATGTCGGCGCACGGGTGGTGTCGCTCAATCACGCCGAACTGATTGAGCTATACGAAATCCGCGAATCCCTGGAAGGCATGGCCTGTCGTCTGGCCGCCGAGCGCATGAGCCTCGAAGAAATCGACGAGCTGCGTCGGGTCCTGGAAACCCACGAACGCGATGAGGCGTTTCAGGCCGGGAGAGGCTACTACCAGCAGGAAGGCGATTTCGACTTCCACTACCGAATCATCCAGGGCAGCGGCAACCGTACGCTGACCCAAATGCTCTGCGGCGAGCTGTATCAACTGGTGCGCATGTACCGCATCCAGTTTTCCACCACGCCCAATCGCCCGCACCAGGCGTTCGCCGAGCACCACCGAATTCTCGATGCCATCGCCGACCGTGACGGTGAACTGGCCGAGTTGTTGATGCGTCGTCACATCGGCGCCTCCAAACGCAACATCGCCCGTCATTACCAGGACGGCGCTAACCCGACAGCCAAACGAGGTGAGTCATGAGTTTGAACAAGAGCACTCCAGGCCAGCGTTTCCGCGATGCGGTCGCCAGCGAGCATCCATTGCAAGTGGTCGGCGCGATCAACGCCAACCATGCGCTGCTGGCCAAGCGCGCCGGTTTCAAGGCGATCTACCTGTCGGGTGGCGGGGTGGCTGCCGGCTCCCTCGGCGTGCCGGACCTGGGCATCACCGGCCTGGATGACGTGCTGACCGACGTGCGCCGCATCACCGATGTTTGCGACCTGCCGCTGCTGGTGGACGTGGACACCGGTTTCGGTTCCTCGGCGTTCAACGTCGCCCGTACCGTGAAGTCGATGATCAAGTTCGGCGCGGCGGCGATTCACATCGAAGACCAGGTCGGCGCCAAGCGCTGCGGTCACCGTCCTAACAAGGAAATCGTGACCCAGCAGGAAATGGTCGACCGCATCAAGGCTGCAGTCGATGCCCGTACCGATGACAGCTTCGTGATCATGGCCCGTACCGACGCCCTGGCGGTGGAAGGTCTGGAGTCTGCCCTGGATCGCGCCGCCGCGTGCATCGAGGCCGGCGCTGACATGGTGTTCCCGGAAGCCATCACTGAACTGGAAATGTACAAGCTGTTCGCCAATCGCGTGAAAGCGCCGATCCTGGCCAACATCACCGAATTCGGCGCGACGCCGCTGTACACCACCGAACAGCTGGCCGCTGCCGACGTATCGCTGGTGCTGTACCCGCTGTCGGCGTTCCGTGCCATGAACAAGGCTGCAGAAAACGTCTACACCGCGATCCGTCGCGATGGCACGCAACAGAACGTCATCGACACCATGCAGACTCGCATGGAGCTTTACGATCGCATCGACTACCACACCTTCGAGCAGAAGCTCGATGCGTTGTTCGCCGCGAAAAAATAATGAACCCCCTGTACCTGTAGGAGCGAGCCCGCTCGCGATGGGCGTCAACGATAACGCGGGCCCCCTGACACACCGTGGTGTCAGGACCTGCATCGCGAGCAGGCTCGCTCCTACAAGGTCGGGTGTGAATCCCGATCAATGTATTTGCCGATTCCCTAACAAATTCAAGAAAACTGGAGGCAGCAATGGCCGAAGCAAAAGTACTCAGTGGCGCCGGGCTCCGTGGCCAGGTAGCCGGGCAAACCGCACTGTCCACCGTGGGCCAGTCGGGTGCCGGTCTGACCTATCGTGGTTATGACGTACGTGAACTGGCGGCTGACGCACAGTTCGAAGAAGTTGCCTACCTGCTGCTGTACGGCGAACTGCCGAGCAAGGCGCAACTGGCAGCCTACATTGCCAAACTGAGCAAGCTGCGCGACCTGCCGCAAGCGCTCAAAGAAGTGCTGGAACGCATCCCCGCCGACGCCCACCCGATGGACGTGATGCGCACTGGCTGCTCGTTCCTGGGCAACCTGGAGCCGGAGAACAACTTCTCCGAGCAACACGACAAGACTGACCGCCTGCTGGCCGCGTTCCCGGCGATCATGACCTACTGGTATCGCTTCAGCCACGAAGGCAAGCGCATCGATTGCGTGAGTGACGAGCAGTCCATCGGCGGCCACTTCCTGCACCTGCTGCACGGCAAGAAGCCGAGCGAGCTGCACGTCAAGGTGATGAACGTTTCGCTGATCCTCTACGCGGAGCACGAGTTCAACGCGTCGACCTTCACCGCACGTGTTTGCGCCTCGACCCTGTCCGACCTGTATTCGTGCATCACCGCGGCCATCGGCTCGCTGCGCGGTCCGCTGCACGGCGGCGCCAACGAAGCGGCGATGGAAATGATCGAGCGTTTCTCGTCGCCGGAAGACGCGATCAAGGGCACCCTCGGCATGCTCGAGCGCAAGGACAAGATCATGGGCTTCGGCCACGCGATCTATAAGGACAACGATCCGCGTAACGAGGTGATCAAGGGCTGGTCGAAAAAGCTCGCTGACGAAGTGGGTGACAAGGTGTTGTTCCCGGTGTCCGAAGCCATCGACAAGACCATGTGGGAGCAGAAGAAACTGTTCCCGAACGCCGACTTCTACCATGCCTCGGCGTACCACTTCATGGGCATCCCGACCAAGTTGTTCACGCCGATCTTCGTCTGCTCGCGCCTGACCGGCTGGGCCGCCCACGTGTACGAACAACGTGCCAACAACCGCATCATCCGTCCAAGCGCCGAATACACCGGCGTTGAGCAGCGCAAGTTCGTACCAATCGAACAACGCTGAATGGTGGCGGCTACCGCACGGGTTACTGACTGAACCGGGAACCACTGTGGGAGCGGGCTTGCTCGCGAAGACGGACTGACATCCAACATTGATGTTGACTGATACACCGCTTTCGCGAGCAAGCCCGCTCCCACATTTGACCGAGTCCAGTTCAGTGCCTGTGCCAGGCCCCACCTTTTGTAACTACCGTGACCGAGTCCTGACGATGAACACACAATTTCGTAAACCGCTGCCCGGCAGCCACCTGGATTACTTCGATGTCCGCGCAGCGGTCGAGGCGATCCAGCCTGGCGCCTACGACACCCTGCCGTACACCTCCCGTGTGCTGGCGGAAAACCTTGTGCGTCGCTGCGACCCGGCCACGCTCACCGAATCCCTGAAGCAATTCATCGAGCGCAAGCGCGACCTCGACTTCCCGTGGTTCCCGGCCCGCGTGGTGTGCCACGACATTCTCGGCCAGACCGCGCTGGTTGACCTCGCCGGCCTGCGTGACGCCATCGCCCTGCAGGGCGGTGATCCGGCGCAAGTCAACCCGGTGGTGCCGACCCAACTGATCGTCGACCACTCCCTGGCCGTCGAGCGCGGTGGCTTCGATCCGGAAGCGTTCGAGAAGAACCGCGCCATCGAAGACCGTCGCAACGAAGACCGTTTCCACTTCATCAACTGGACCAAGAAGGCGTTCAAGAACGTCGACGTGATCCCGCCGGGCAACGGCATCATGCACCAGATCAACCTGGAGAAAATGTCTCCGGTGATCCAGGTGCGTGACGGCGTGGCCTTCCCTGATACCTGCGTCGGCACCGACAGCCACACCCCGCACGTCGATGCGTTGGGCGTGATCGCCATCGGTGTCGGTGGTCTGGAAGCCGAAAGCGTAATGCTCGGCCGCGCATCGTGGATGCGTCTGCCGGAAAGCGTCGGCGTCGAGCTGACCGGCAAGCTGCAGCCGGGCATCACCGCCACCGACATGGTGCTGGCGCTGACCGAGTTCCTGCGCAAGCAAAAAGTGGTTGGCGCGTGGCTGGAATTCTTCGGTGAAGGTGCTGCGGCACTGACCCTCGGCGACCGCGCGACCATCTCCAACATGGCCCCGGAATACGGCGCCACCGCGGCGATGTTCTACATCGACCAGCAGACCATCGACTACCTCAAGCTCACCGGACGTGAAGACGAGCAGGTGCAGTTGGTCGAGAACTACGCCAAGACCACGGGCCTGTGGGCCGACAGCCTGAAGGGCGCGCAATACGAGCGCGGCCTGACCTTCGATCTGTCCTCGGTGGTACGCAACATGGCTGGCCCGAGCAACCCGCACGCCCGTGTGGCGGTTTCGGATCTGGCCGCCAAAGGCATCTCCGGTCAGTGGGACGATGTGCCGGGGCAAATGCCGGACGGCGCGGTGATCATCGCCGCCATCACCAGCTGCACCAACACCAGCAACCCGCGCAACGTGATCGCCGCCGGCCTGCTGGCGCGCAACGCCAACAAGCTCGGCCTGACCCGCAAGCCGTGGGTCAAGTCGTCCCTGGCACCGGGTTCCAAAACCGTGGCGCTGTACCTCGATGAAGCCGGTTTGACCGATGAGCTGGAACAGCTCGGTTTCGGCGTCGTGGCCTTCGCCTGCACCACCTGCAACGGCATGTCCGGCGCACTGGACCCGGTGATCCAGCAAGAGATCATCGACCGTGACCTGTACGCCACTGCTGTGTTGTCCGGTAACCGTAACTTCGACGGCCGGATTCACCCATACGCCAAGCAGGCGTTCCTCGCATCGCCGCCATTGGTCGTTGCTTACGCCATTGCCGGTACCATCCGTTTCGACATCGAAAAAGATGTGCTGGGCGTGGTGGAAGGCAAGGAAATCCGCCTGAAGGACATCTGGCCGAGCGACGAAGAAATCGACGCAGTGGTGAAAGCCTCGGTCAAACCTGAGCAGTTCCGTCAGGTCTACATCCCGATGTTCGCGATCCACGAAGACACAGGTCCCAAAGTCGCGCCGCTGTACGAGTGGCGCGAGATGAGCACCTACATCCGCCGTCCGCCGTACTGGGAAGGTGCGTTGGCCGGCGCCCGTCCGCTCAAGGGCATGCGCCCGCTGGCGGTGCTGCCGGACAACATCACCACCGATCACCTGTCGCCGTCCAACGCCATCATGCTCGACAGCGCCGCGGGCGAATACCTGGCGAAAATGGGCCTGCCGGAAGAGGACTTCAACTCCTACGCGACTCATAGGGGCGACCATTTGACTGCGCAGCGCGCAACCTTCGCCAACCCGAAACTGTTCAACGAAATGGTTCTGGAAAACGGCAAGGTCAAGCAGGGCTCGCTGGCCCGCGTCGAGCCGGAAGGCAAAGTGATGCGCATGTGGGAAGCCATCGAAACCTACATGGATCGGAAGCAGCCGCTGATCATCATCGCAGGTGCCGACTACGGTCAGGGTTCGTCCCGCGACTGGGCGGCCAAGGGCGTGCGCCTGGCGGGTGTGGAAGCGATTGCCGCCGAAGGTTTCGAGCGCATTCACCGCACCAACCTGGTGGGCATGGGCGTGTTGCCGCTGGAATTCAAGCCGGGCACCAACCGCCACACCCTGGCCATCGACGGCAGCGAAACCTACGACGTGATTGGCGACCGCACCCCGCGTGCCGAGCTGACCCTGGTGATCCATCGCAAGAATGGCGAGCGCGTCGATGTGCCGGTGACCTGCCGCCTCGACACTGCTGAAGAAGTGTCGATCTACGAAGCCGGTGGCGTGCTGCAACGCTTCGCCCAGGACTTCCTCGAAGAATCGGCGGTTGCTGTTTAACACACGCTTTGCAGACACGGGACTTTGAGTCCCGTGTCTGTTTTCAGATTAGGAGTAACGAGCACCATGGCTCATGCACCGCAGATCAAAATTCCAGCGACATACATGCGCGGCGGCACCAGCAAAGGCGTGTTTTTCAGCCTGAAGGATTTGCCTGAAGCGGCACAGGTCCCGGGCCAGGCCCGCGACGCTTTGCTGCTGCGGGTGATCGGCAGCCCCGACCCGTACGACAAACAAATCGACGGCATGGGTGGCGCGACTTCCAGCACCAGCAAAACCGTGATCCTGTCGAAAAGCATCAAGGCCGATCACGATGTCGATTACCTGTTCGGTCAGGTGTCCATCGACAAGCCCTTCGTGGACTGGAGCGGCAACTGCGGCAACCTGTCGGCGGCGGTCGGTTCGTTCGCCGTCAGCAATGGCCTGGTGGACGCCAGCCGCATCCCGCACAACGGCGTGGCGGTGGTTCGCGTGTGGCAGGCCAACATAGGCAAGACCATCATCGCCCACGTGCCGATCACCAATGGTGAAGTACAGGAAACCGGCGATTTCGAACTCGACGGCGTGACCTTCCCGGCGGCCGAAGTGCAGATCGAGTTCCTCGATCCGGCGGCGGACGAAGAGGGCGGCGGCGGTTCGATGTTCCCTACCGGCAACCTGGTGGACGACCTGGAAGTGCCCGGCGTCGGCACCTTCAAGGCGACCATGATCAATGCCGGCATCCCGACGATTTTCGTCAATGCCGAAGACATCGGCTACAAGGGCACCGAGTTGCAGGGCGCGATCAACGGCGACCCGAAAGCCTTGCTGATGTTCGAAACCATCCGCGCTTACGGCGCATTGCGCATGGGCCTGATTTCGAACATTGACGAAGCTGCCAAGCGCCAGCACACGCCAAAAGTGGCCTTCGTCGCCAAACCGGCGGATTACGTATCGTCCAGTGGCAAAGCCATTGCGGCGGGTGATGTCGACCTGCTGGTGCGTGCGCTTTCCATGGGCAAGTTGCACCACGCGATGATGGGTACTGCTGCGGTGGCAATCGGCACGGCGGCAGCGATCACCGGTACGCTGGTTAACCTCGCGGCAGGCGGTATCGAACGCAACGCGGTGCGCTTCGGCCACCCGTCCGGTACCTTGCGCGTCGGCGCCGAGGCCAGCCAGGTCAATGGCGAGTGGACCGTGAACAAAGCGATCATGAGCCGCAGTGCACGGGTGTTGATGGAAGGGTTTGTCCGTGTGCCGGGTGATTCTTTCTGACCCACACCTTATGTAGGAGCGAGCCTGCTCGCGATGGACCTGAGAGCACCACGGGGTGTCAGGCACCCAGCGTTATCGTTGATGACCATCGCGAGCAAGGCTCGCTCCTGCAAGAGTGAATCGAACATGAGTGCCAACGTCGACCTGAACAACCGCCCCGACTACGACAAGGTCCTGCAGGACATTGCCGATTACGTCCTCAACTACAAGATCGAGTCAAAAGAGGCGCTGGATACTGCGCGCAACTGTCTGATCGATACCTTGGGTTGCGGCCTGCTGGCCCTGCGTTTTCCCGAGTGCACCAAGCATTTGGGGCCAGTGGTAGAAGGCACTGTCGTGCCATTCGGCGCCCGGGTGCCGGGGACCAGTTACCGGCTCGATCCTGTGAAGGCGGCGTGGGACATCGGCTGCATCGTGCGCTGGCTCGACTACAACGACACCTGGCTCGCGGCGGAGTGGGGGCATCCGTCGGACAACCTCGGCGGTATTCTCGCGGTAGCCGACCATTTATCACAAAAGCACCTGGCTAATGGTGTGGCGCCGCTGACCGTGCGCACAGTGCTTGAAGCGATGATCATGGCCCATGAGATTCAAGGCGTGATTGCCCTGGAAAACTCGTTCAACCGTGTCGGCCTCGATCACGTCATTCTGGTGAAAGTGGCCTCGACCGCAGTCACCGCCAAGCTGATGGGGGCCAATCGCGAGCAGTTGTTGTCGGCGTTGTCCCATGCCTTTGCGGACGGTCAGGCCCTGCGCACATACCGGCATGCGCCGAATGCCGGTTCGCGTAAATCCTGGGCGGCGGGGGATGCGTCCAGTCGTGGCGTGCGTTTGGCGGACATGGCGATGCGCGGCGAAATGGGTATTCCCGGTGTATTGAGTGCCAGGCAGTGGGGGTTTTACGACGTATTGTTCAGCCACACCAACAACGATCTGGCGCTCAAGCCTGAAGACAAGCGTGCGTTCAGTTTCTCGCGACCGTACGGCAGTTATGTGATGGAAAACGTGTTGTTCAAGATCAGTTTTCCGGCCGAGTTCCATGCGCAAACGGCCTGTGAGGCGGCGGTGACCCTGCATCCGCAAGTGCGCAATCGTCTGCACGAAATCGACCGGATCGTCATCACCACTCACGAGTCGGCGATTCGCATCATTTCCAAGGTCGGCCCGCTGGCCAATGCCGCTGATCGCGATCACTGCATCCAGTACATGACTGCCGTGCCGCTGGCCTTTGGCAATCTGGTTGCCGAGTATTACGAAGATGATTTCCACAAGGCGCATCCGATCATCGATGTGTTGCGCGACAAGATGGTGATAGTTGAGGAGCCGCGTTTCACCCGTGAGTATCTGGAGTCCGACAAGCGCTCCATTGCCAACGCTGTGCAGGTGTTTTTCAAGGACGGGTCGAGTACTGAAAACGTGGTGGTGGAATACCCGATTGGGCATCGTCGACGTCGGGTCGAAGGCATTCCGTTGCTGGAGGACAAGTTCAGGGCGAACTTGCTGACACGATTCACCAGTCAGCGTAGCGAAGAGATTTTTGCGTTGTGCAAGGATCAGCAGAAACTTGAGGCGACACCGGTAAACCGGTTTGTGGATTTGTTTGTTATCTAGGAGACCGCGTTATCGTTCATTCGCGAGCAAGCCCGCTCCCACAGGAGATCTGCGGTGAACACAAATCAACTGTGGGAGCGGGCTTGCTCGCGAAGGCGGCAGATCAGGCGCTACAAATCTATTTGAAACGCCGCTCCACACCTTTCTCCACGAGAATCTTCGCGGAGATTTCTTCTACGGAAAAGTGCGTGGAGTTGATGTTCGGAATGTTCTCGCGGCGGAACAGGTTTTCCACCTCGCGAACTTCGAACTCGCACTGGGCGTAGCTCGAATAGCGGCTGTTGGGCTTGCGCTCGTTGCGGATCGCGGTAAGGCGGTCCGGGTCGATGGTCAGGCCGAACAGCTTGTGCTGGTGGGCGCGCAGGGCGGACGGCAGTTGCAGGCGCTCCATGTCGTCTTCGGTCAGCGGGTAGTTGGCTGCACGGATACCGAACTGCATTGCCATGTACAGGCACGTCGGCGTCTTACCACATCGCGACACGCCCACTAGTATCAGGTCGGCCTTGTCGTAATAGTGCGTGCGGGCGCCGTCGTCGTTGTCGAGGGCGAAGTTAACGGCCTCGATACGCTCCATGTAGTTGGTGTTGGCGCCGATGGAGTGGGACTTGCCCACGGTATAGGAAGAATGCTCGGTCAGTTCCTGTTCAAGCGGTGCCAGGAACGTCGAGAAAATGTCGATCATGAAACCATTCGAGGTTGCGAGAATCTCACGAATGTCCTGATTGACGATGGTGTCGAAGATAATCGGACGGAAGCCGTCGGTTTCGGCGGCTTTGTTGATTTGTTGTACCATGGCCCGCGCTTTGTCCACGTTGTCGATGTACGGCCGCGTGACTTTGCTGAAGGTAATGTTTTCGAACTGCGCCAGAAGGCTTTGACCCAGGGTTTCGGCGGTAATGCCGGTACCATCGGAGATAAAGAAAGCAGATCGTTTCATTTGCACCTTGGGCCTTAAGCTAGTGACGAATCTTGGATATGATAGGCGCGATTTGCCGGCCGCCATTGGCCCGCATTCTCACTTATTTTCCAGGTCCAGGCCATATAACCGGCAAATGCTCACTTAAGCAGCCGGTTTCTGAGCTTTTCCAACACAGTTAGTGGAGAGATCACCTTGGTAGAGTACGTAGTTTCCCTCGATAAGCTCGGCAAACACGATGTTGAGCATGTGGGGGGCAAGAACGCATCCCTGGGCGAGATGATCAGCAACCTTGCAGGTGCCGGTGTATCGGTGCCCGGCGGCTTCGCCACGACCGCTCAGGCTTATCGTGATTTCCTGGAACTGAGCGGCCTGAATCAGCAGATTCACGATGCGCTCGATGCCCTGGACGTCGATGACGTGAATGCGCTGGCCAAGACCGGTGCCCAGATCCGCCAATGGATCATGGAAGCCGAGTTCCCTGAAAAACTGAATGCCGAAATTCGTACCGCGTTCGCCACGCTGTCCGCCGGCAACCCTGACGTGGCCGTGGCCGTGCGTTCTTCCGCCACCGCCGAAGACTTGCCCGACGCATCCTTTGCCGGCCAGCAGGAAACCTTCCTGAACATCCGTGGTGTCGAAAACGTCATTCGCGCCGCCAAAGAGGTGTTCGCCTCGCTGTTCAACGACCGTGCCATTTCCTATCGCGTGCACCAGGGCTTCGACCACAAGCTGGTTGCCCTGTCTGCTGGCGTGCAGCGCATGGTCCGTTCCGAAACCGGCACCGCCGGCGTGATGTTCACCCTCGATACCGAGTCGGGCTTCCGTGACGTGGTGTTCATCACCGGCGCCTACGGCCTGGGTGAAACCGTCGTACAAGGCGCGGTGAACCCGGATGAGTTCTACGTTCACAAAGGCACGCTGGCCGCGGGTCGCCCGGCGATCCTGCGCCGCAACCTGGGCAGCAAAGCCATCAAGATGATCTACGGCGACGAGGCCAAGGCCGGTCGTTCGGTCAAGACCGTCGACGTGGACAAGGCCGAGCGCGCACGTTTCTGCCTGACCGACGCGGAAGTCAGCGAACTGGCCAAGCAGGCGATGATCATCGAGAAGCACTACCAGTGCCCGATGGACATCGAGTGGGCCAAGGACGGTGACGACGGCAAGCTGTACATCGTGCAGGCCCGTCCGGAAACAGTGAAGAGCCGCACCCAGGCCAACGTCATGGAACGTTACCTGTTGAAAGAAACCGGCACCGTGCTGGTGGAAGGCCGTGCCATTGGCCAGCGCATCGGCGCCGGCAAGGTCCGCATCATCAAGGACGTGTCCGAGATGGACAAGGTCCAGCCAGGCGACGTACTGGTTTCCGACATGACCGACCCGGACTGGGAGCCGGTCATGAAGCGCGCGAGCGCGATCGTCACCAACCGTGGCGGCCGTACTTGCCACGCGGCGATCATCGCCCGTGAGCTGGGTATTCCAGCGGTAGTAGGTTGCGGCAACGCCACCCAGCTGTTGAAAGATGGCCAGGGCGTGACCGTTTCCTGCGCTGAAGGCGACACCGGCTTCATCTTCGAAGGCGAACTGGGCTTCGACATCAAGAAGAACTCCGTGGACGCCATGCCTGAGCTGCCGTTCAAGATCATGATGAACGTCGGTAACCCGGACCGCGCCTTTGACTTCGCACAGCTGCCGAACGCCGGTGTGGGCCTGGCCCGCCTGGAGTTCATCATCAACCGCATGATCGGCGTGCACCCCAAGGCACTGCTGAACTACGACGGCCTGCCGCTGGACATCAAGGAAAGCGTCGACAAGCGCATCGCCGGCTACAACGATCCGGTGGGTTTCTACGTCGAGAAACTGGTCGAAGGCATCAGCACCCTGGCGGCTGCGTTCTGGCCGAAAAAGGTCATCGTGCGTCTGTCGGACTTCAAGTCCAACGAATACGCCAACCTGATCGGCGGCAAGCTGTACGAGCCGGAAGAAGAGAACCCGATGTTGGGCTTCCGCGGTGCCTCGCGTTACATCAGCGAATCGTTCCGCGACTGCTTCGAACTCGAATGCCGTGCCCTCAAGCGCGTGCGCAACGAAATGGGCCTGACCAACGTCGAAATCATGGTGCCGTTCGTCCGTACCCTGGGCGAAGCGAGCCAGGTGGTGGATCTGCTGGCGGAAAATGGTCTGGCTCGTGGCCAGAACGGCCTGCGCGTGATCATGATGTGCGAACTGCCGTCCAACGCCATCCTGGCTGAAGAGTTCCTCGAGTTCTTCGACGGTTTCTCCATCGGCTCCAACGACCTGACCCAGCTGACCCTGGGCCTGGACCGTGACTCCGGCATCATCGCCCACCTGTTCGACGAGCGTAATCCGGCGGTCAAGAAGCTGCTGGCCAATGCGATTGCCGCGTGCAACAAGGCCGGCAAATACA
The DNA here is from genome assembly GCF_019956305.1 of Pseudomonas sp. BF-B-30. NCBI lineage: Bacteria > Pseudomonadati > Pseudomonadota > Gammaproteobacteria > Pseudomonadales > Pseudomonadaceae > Pseudomonas > Pseudomonas sp. BF-B-30. The sequence continues at coordinate 75,389 of NZ_JAHBDG010000001.1, forward strand.
TCGGTATCTGCGGTCAGGGTCCTTCGGACCACCCGGACCTGGCCAAGTGGCTGATGGAGCAGGGCATTGAAAGCGTTTCGTTGAACCCTGACTCCGTACTGGAAACCTGGTTCTTCCTGGCGGAAGGTCAAGCTTCGGCCTGATCCGGTGTAAACGGGCCGCCCCTTTCTGTGGGAGCGAGCTTGCTCGCGATGGACGTCAACGATAACGCGTTTATCCTGGATAAACGTGGTGTCCCGAGTTCTTCGCGAGCAGGGCTCGCTCCTACAGGGAGCGGTCTTTATGAGATTCAAGCAGGGCGGGCTCCATCTGGATGCCGCCCTTTTTTGTGCAAGAGATTATGCAAAGCAGCAGCAACCTATTTCCTGTCGCCCTGATCAGTGCCGAACGGCGCGGTGATCTGAGCGAAGATGTGTATCGTTTGAAACCCGGTAACAGTCCCGACTTCACCGTCGAATTGGCTGTGACACGCCTTGGCATGGCCGATGAGTCGTCCTCCCGTGGCGTGCCGGTGATCCTGCTGCACGGCAGCTTTTCCAATCGCCGGTTCTGGTTTTCTCCCAAAGGCCTGGGGTTGGGCGCTTACCTGGCCCGTCTGGGGTTCGATGTCTGGATTCCGGAAATGCGCGGTCACGGCCTGTCCCAGCGTAACCACGACTACCGCAAGAACCGTGTTGCCGATTACGCACGCTATGACCTGCCGGCCATTGGCGCGTTCGTGCGCGAACAGAGCGGGCAGGTGCCACACTGGATCGGTCACTCACTGGGCGGTATTACACTGGCCGCAGCGCTGGGTGGCGAGTACATCGGTGAGCCCGTCGTGGCCTCGGCGGCGTTTTTCGGTACACAAGTCAGTCGCACCTACTGGCCATTGAAGATTCCGCCGGTAGAGTGGAGCGGTCGCTTCATTCTCAAACGTTTTGCCCAGTTGTCCGGCTCAAGGCTCAAGCGCGGTCCGGAGGACGAGCCCATCGGCCTGGCCCTGGAAGGCATGCGCTGGTACGGTCTGTTCGGGCGCTTTGGCGATGCCGATAAAAACTGGTGGGCGGGTTTGGCCGAGGTCAAGTTACCGGTGCTTGCCGTGAGCGCTGCGGGTGATCATCAGGATCCTGCGTGGGCGTGTCGCAAGCTGTTCGAGCAGTTCGGTTCCGAGCACAAGCAATTCATCAACCTGGGGCGCGAGCAGGGCTTCGGCGACAATTTCGGTCACGTGGAAATGCTCGTCAGCAAGGCAGCCCAGGCTGAAGTCTGGCCTTTGGTGACGCGCTGGTTGGCCGATCAGCAGACACCTTTGCCGGGAGCGCAACAGGATTTGGTCGCGGCAGTCCGAGCCTGACGCTCTGACAAGGGCATTTCGCTCCGGTCGGCTTGCGGCTAAGATATGACGCATTGAGCTGTTCTGGTCACTTTCCGACATCCTCGATTGTCTTCCTCTTACAGGAGTTTCTCGATGAACCATTACATCACGCCTGACCTGTGCGACGCCTATCCGGAGCTGGTGCAGGTGCTGGAACCGATGTTCAGCAATTTCGGCGGCCGTGATTCCTTCGGCGGCGAAATCGTGACCATCAAATGCTTTGAAGACAACTCGCGGGTCAAGGAGCAGGTCGAGCTCAAGGGGAATGGCAAAGTGCTGGTGGTAGACGGTGGCGGTTCCCTGCGGCATGCGTTGCTCGGTGACATGCTGGCCGAGAAAGCCGCGAAAAACGGTTGGGAAGGGCTGGTGATCTACGGTTGCATCCGCGACGTCGATATCATCGCGCAGACCGATCTGGGCGTTCAGGCCCTCGCCAGCCACCCGAGGAAATCCGACAGGCGCGGGCTCGGCGATCTCAACGTTGTGGTGACGTTTGCCGGCGTGACGTTCCGTCCAGGCGAATACATTTATGCGGACAACAACGGCGTGATCATCTCGCCCAGCCCGCTGAAAATGCCTGAATAAAGCGCCGGTTGACCAAAGGAGTGCGGATGTTCGAGGAAGAAAACGCGCAATGGGGGCTGGTGCATGCCCTGGTGCTGGACGGTAAAGGCGGTGCGCGTTCGATTGCCCGGACTGAACTCGATGACTTGCAGCTGCAGGCCCATGAAAGCCTGTGGCTGCACTGGGATCGCAGTCATCCGCAAACCCGGACCTGGTTGCGCAAATCCAGCGGTCTGAGCGAATTCAGCTGTGACCTGTTACTCGAAGAAAACACCCGTCCGCGACTTTTGCAGCTTTCGGACAGCGAACTGCTGCTATTTTTGCGCGGGGTCAATCTGAACCCTGGCGCCGAACCGGAAGACATGGTGTCGGTGCGGATTTTCGGCTCTGCCCAGCGTGTCATTTCCCTGCGTTTGCGTCCTTTGCGTGCCACTGACGAGTTGCTGGTGCAACTGTCCGAGGGCAAGGGGCCGAAAACTGCCTCCGAACTCATCCTTTGCATGGCGCAGTACCTCACCAACAAGGTGCAGGATCTGGTCAGCTGTCTCTCGGAAGTGGTCGATGAGGAAGAAGAAAAGCTGGATACCGACGAACGGTATACTCCTGAGCACGGGGCGGTTTTGCAGATTCGTCGCCGGGCGGCTGCGTTGAAGCGCTTTCTGGCTCCGCAGCGGGACATTTTCGGGCAGTTGACGCGAATCAAGTTGCCCTGGTTCGTCGAGGATGACGGCGATTACTGGAACGAATTGAACAACAGCCTGACCCGCTACCTCGAAGAGCTGGAATTGACCCGGGAGCGGGTGGGGCTGGTCCTGGAGGCTGAAGACCGTCGCTTGAGCGTGCGCATGAACCGCACGATGTATCGCTTCGGGATCATCACCGGGATCTTTTTGCCGATGAGTTTTCTGGCCGGGCTTTTGGGGATCAACGTCGGTGGAATTCCATTCTCTGCCAGCCCTTACGGCTTTCTGATCGCTTGCCTGATGATGGTCTCGGTGGCGCTCGGGCAGTGGTGGTTGTTCCGACGTTTACGCTGGGTCTGAGGGAAACCATGTGACCCGACCAAAACTGACCGCGTCTCCCACAGACATCACGAGAGGTGCGTATGCACGATCCGTTTGAACAGTCTTTACGCGACATGCTCAACGCCTCACCGTCCACCCGGGACGACGATGCGTGCCTGGGGCGTGTGCTGAAAACCGCCAACCGCCAGGTCGGCGCCGGTGATCTGTTCAGCCTGCTGGGGCGCTGGTTGCCCGCACTGATGATCGCCCTGAATAACGGATCGGCCCATGTCGCGCCGGTATCCCGTCTTCGTAAACCTACTGCTCGCACTGCTGATAAGGCTGATTGAATATGGAACTTGATCTCTGGACTCAGAGCCTCGTCACTGCAATGACTGCGTTGTGGACCAAGGTTGCGAACTTCATTCCGAACCTGTTCGGCGCACTGGTTGTGCTGCTGTTGGGTTTTGTCGTGGCCAAACTGCTGGACACCTTGCTCTCGAAGTTGCTCGCCAAACTGGGCCTTGATCGCTTGATGGGTGGCACCGGCCTGACCAAATTGCTGTCCCGTGCAGGGTTGCAAGTTCCTATTTCGACGCTGATCGGCAAAATCGTCTATTGGTTCGTTCTGCTGATTTTTCTGGTTTCTGCCGCAGAATCCCTTGGCCTTGAGCGAGTTTCAGCTACGCTGGACATGCTTGCGTTGTATTTGCCGAAGGTGTTCGGCGCGGCGCTGGTGTTGCTGGTCGGTGTCTTGCTGGCGCAACTGGCCAACGGGCTGGTGCGCGGAGCGGCAGAAGGCGTGGGGCTGGACTATGCTTCAGGGCTTGGGCGGATTGCCCAGGGCCTGGTGATCATCATCAGTATTTCGGTTGCGATCAGCCAGTTGGAGGTCAAGACCGACCTGCTGAACCATGTGATCGTGATTGTGTTGATAACCGTTGGTCTGGCAGTAGCGCTGGCCATGGGGTTGGGAAGCCGGGAAATTGCCGGCCAGATTCTTGCGGGAATCTACGTGCGTGAGCTGTACCAGGTTGGGCAACAAGTGCGTGTTGGCGAGGTCGAAGGCCAGATCGAAGAGATCGGCACGGTTAAAACCACATTGCTGACCGATGAGGGTGAGCTAGTCTCTCTTTCCAATCGGATCCTCCTTGAGCAGCATGTGAGTAGCCGCTAACCCGGCAAACCCTGCTAATGTATGCCGCCGCAAAATGCCTGCTCACGCTGGCTGCGGCGGACATTGACCTGACTGTCGGCCCGACTTGTTTTGAATAAAGCCCAATCGTTATCCATGCGCTACGACCCCCGCGAGCTCTCTGATGAGGAGTTGGTCGCGCGCTCGCATACCGAGCTGTTTCACGTAACACGCGCCTATGAAGAACTGATGCGGCGTTACCAGCGAACATTATTTAACGTGTGCGCACGATATCTAGGGAACGATCGCGACGCAGACGATGTCTGTCAGGAGGTCATGTTGAAGGTGCTGTATGGCCTGAAGAACTTCGAAGGTAAATCGAAGTTCAAGACATGGCTATATAGCATCACGTACAACGAGTGCATCACACAGTATCGGAAGGAACGGCGAAAGCGTCGCTTGATGGACGCATTGAGTCTTGACCCCCTCGAGGAAGCGTCTGAAGAAAAGACGCCGAAACCTGAGGAAAAAGGCGGACTTGATCGCTGGTTGGTGTATGTGAACCCGATTGATCGTGAAATTCTGGTGCTACGATTTGTCGCAGAGCTGGAGTTTCAGGAAATCGCAGACATCATGCATATGGGTTTGAGCGCAACAAAAATGCGGTACAAACGCGCTCTAGATAAATTGCGTGAGAAATTTGCAGGCATTGCTGAAACTTAGTTCAGCGCAAATATCTCTTACGTGTAGGCAAGTTCTGTTAGACTTGCCGCCGAGTTGTCCCCCGGTTTGCGGGACTGCTTCACAATCACCAGATGGGGATTTAACGGATGAAACTGAAAAACACCTTGGGCTTGGCCATTGGTTCTCTTATTGCCGCCACTTCCATCGGCGCTCTGGCACAGGGCCAAGGCGCAGTTGAAATCGAAGGCTACGCAAAGAAGCAATATTTCGATAGCGACCGTAACTTCAAGAACGACGGCATCCTGCCGGGTGGTTCTATCGGTTACTTCCTGACAGACGACGTTGAACTGCGTCTGGCCTACGACGAAGTGCACAACGCCCGTGCAAACGACGGCAAGAACGTTAAGGGCGCGAACACCGCTCTGGACGCTCTGTACCACTTCAACAACCCAGGCGACATGCTGCGTCCTTACGTCTCGGGCGGTTTCTCCGACCAGAGCATCGACCAGAACGGCTCGAACGGTCGTAACCGTTCCACCTTCGCCAACGTTGGCGGCGGTGCCAAGCTGTACTTCACCGACAACTTCTACGCCCGTGCTGGCGTTGAAGCTCAGTACAACATCGACCAGGGCAACACCGAGTGGGCTCCTAGCGTCGGTATCGGTGTGAACTTCGGCGGCGGCAGCAAGCCAGCTGCTGCTCCAGTTCCAGCTCCGGAAGTTTGCTCTGACAGCGACAACGATGGCGTTTGCGACAACGTTGACAAGTGCCCAGACACCCCAGCCAACGTAACTGTTGACGCTGACGGCTGCCCGGCAGTTGCTGAAGTTGTTCGTGTTGAGCTGGACGTGAAGTTCGACTTCGACAAGTCGGTAGTCAAGCCAAACAGCTACGGCGACATCAAGAACCTGGCTGACTTCATGAAGCAGTACCCATCCACCAGCACTACTGTTGAAGGTCACACTGACTCCGTCGGTCCTGACGCTTACAACCAGAAACTGTCCGAGCGTCGTGCAAACGCCGTTAAACAAGTTCTGACCAACCAGTACGGTGTTGAATCGTCCCGCGTTCAGTCTGTTGGCTACGGCGAATCCCGCCCAGTTGCTGACAACAAAACTGACGCTGGTCGTGCAGTTAACCGTCGCGTAGAAGCGCAGGTTGAAGCTCAAGCTAAGTAATTAGCTCGCAGCTCTGAAAAGCCCGGCTCAGGCCGGGCTTTTCTTTGTCTGCAATTTGGTGAAATAGTTGAAACTACGCTGACTGATCTGCCGCCATCACAGGCAATTCACGCTCCCACAGCGATTGAGTTGCACAGGCTGCCACTGCACCGATCACCAGTATGGCAGGGCTTTTCAGCTGGAATCTGTAGGCTGCTTCATCCATGTTTGTGAGAGTGCTCCGACATTCCCGTTGATGGGGCAAGGAGGCATTTTCAATCATGGCCACGGGCGTATCCGTTGCCATGCCGCCGGCCAATAGCTGCTCACGGATTTCACCGAGCTTGGCCACTCCCATGTAAACCACCAACGTCGTTCCGCCTTGGGCCAGTGCCTGCCAGTTCAATTGGCTGTCGTCCTGGGTGTGTGCGGTGACCAGCGTGACACCACGGGCTACACCGCGCAAAGTCAGCGGAATATCGCATTGCGTTGCCCCCGCCAGCCCGGCAGTGATGCCGTTGACCAACTCGGCTTCGACCCCACGCTCACGCAGCCACTGCGCCTCTTCACCACCGCGGCCGAAAATGCATGGATCGCCGCCTTTGAGCCGCGCTACGCATTTACCCTGCCGGGCATAACGAAGCATCAGGCGATGGATGAACGCTTGCGGGGTAGAGCGGCAGCCGCCACGCTTGCCCACCGGAATGATCCGCGCCCCAGGGCAATGCTCGAGTACCGCGACATTGACCAAGTCATCGATCAGCACCACATCTGCCTCGCGCAAGGCACGTACCGCCTTCAACGTGAGCAACTCCGGATCACCCGGGCCCGCACCTACCAGCCAGACTTTTGCACTCATAGTGTTTTCCTCACGAGAAGACGGTGACTGGCTGCGCCGTGGCAGCCAGCAGGCGTTTGATTTCCGGAACGCAGGACCCGCATTGCGTGCCGCAACCCAGTTCTTGCTTGAGCCCCTGCAAGTCCAAGCCACGGCTGATGCCGGCGCAGATCGCGTTCTGGCCGACGTTCTTGCAATTGCACAGGATCTTGTTCGAGTTGAAGGACGTGTCGAGATTGCCCGGTGGTGCGCTCAGCGGCGCAAGCAGCCAGCGCCGCAGTTGCTGGTCCGCGCGACCTTCGAGCCACAGCCCCTGCAACCAGTGCTGGGCAAGGGTTTCACCGGCCAGTCGAATGGCAGTGATCCGGCCATTTTCGATCCGCACGCGCTTGCCTATGGCCCGTCGAGGGTCGTCGTAAGCCAGTACCGGGCCGTCATCGAGCGCCAGGTTTTTATCGATTTCGCTTAGCAACTCTGCCGAAGGTGCTGAAGTATTGGCAGCTCGTACAAGCAGGGCAGGGCGCTCACGGCCAACCAGACTGAGACTGACGTAGGAAAACACCTCACAGAGCGGTCGTAGCGTTTCAAAATGCCGTTGAACATCGCCCTCGATCAGTGCGAATAGTTTCCAGGGCAAATCCACCGGATCCAGGCGAACGCCGCTGTGTTTAAGTTCGGGCTGTTTCGACAACGGATCGAATGCGGGCAGAGTGAGACTGTTCACCCCACCCTTGAGAAAACGGTCGCCCCAATGCATCGGCAAAAAGGCCTGGCCCGGACGCACGCTGTCATCGCTGGCAACCGCGACGACGATTGCGCCGCGCCTGCTTTTCAGGCTGACCAGATCCCCCGGCTGCAGGCGATGGCGGCGCAGTTCGTCCGGGTGCAGGCTCAACTCCGCTTCGCTGACATGACCGAACAGCTGCGCAGCGGTGCCGGTGCGGCTCATGCCGTGCCATTGATCGCGCAGCCGGCCGGTGATCAGGGTCAGCGGAAAGCGTGCATCGCGTTGCTCTTTGGCGGCACGGTATGGATCGGCCACGAACTGCGCGCGCCCATTGGCAGTGGCAAATACCCCGTCGACGTACAGCCGGGCCGTGCCTTCAACGGCACCCGCAGGGAAGGGCCACTGCTGCGGGCCGAGACGATCGATCAGTGCATGGCTGATACCGGACAGATCCAGGTCGCGACCTTGAGTCAGTTGTTTGTATTCGTCAAAGACCTGAGCTGAATTATCAAATTCAAACAGGCTGGCTTGGCCGGGACGCAGGTGTTTTTCCAGGCGTTGTGCGAAATCTACGGTGATTGCCCAGTCTGGCCGCGCCTCACCCGGTGCGACGATTGCCTGGCGTACGTGGGAAATGCGCCGCTCTGAGTTGGTCACGCAACCTTCCTTTTCCCCCCAACTGGCGGCGGGCAGCAGAAGGTCGGCGAACTTCGCGGTTTCAGTGGTGCTGAAGGCTTCCTGCAACACCACGAACGGGCAGGCTTGCAGAGCTGCGCGCACGGCCGTCTGGTCCGGCATGGATTGCGCGGGGTTGGTGCAGGCGATCCACAACGCCTTGATCTTGCCGTTGCGCACTTGCTCGAACAATTCGATCGCAGTGAGCCCGGGGCTTTCCGGCAGTTGCTCGACGCCCCAGTAGGACGCCACTTGCGCACGGTGTTGTGCATTGGCGGCGTCACGGTGACCGGGCAGCAAGTTGGACAAACTGCCGGTTTCCCGTCCACCCATGGCATTTGGCTGACCGGTGAGGGAGAAAGGTCCGGCGCCGGGACGACCGATCTGCCCGGTGGCCAGGTGCAGATTGATCAATGCACTGTTTTTCGCGCTGCCGGCGGTGGACTGGTTAAGCCCCATGCACCACAGCGACAGAAAGCTCGGTGATGTGCCGATCCACTCGGCACATTGCTGCAATTGCCCGAGGCTGATACCGCAGAGCTGTGAAACCATTTGCGGCGTGTAGTCACGCACCAGGTTTTTCAGCTCGGCCAGGCCTTCGGTGTGGTCCCTGATGAAGTCACGATCTATCCAGTCTTCCCATAGCAGCAGATGCAAAATCCCATGGAACAAGGCGACATCGGTGCCCGGCAAGATCGCCAGGTGCAGATCAGCCAGATCGCAGGTATCTGTGCGACGTGGGTCAATCACGATGACCTTCATCTGCGGCCGGCGGGATTTGGCTGCTTCCAGGCGGCGAAACAGCACCGGGTGGGCGTAGGCCATGTTGCTGCCGACGATCATCACGCAATCGCTCAGCTCCAGGTCTTCGTAGCTGCAGGGCGGGGCGTCGGCACCCAGGCTGCGCTTGTAGCCGACCACCGCCGAGGACATGCACAGGCGCGAATTGCTGTCGATGTTGTTGGTGCCTACCAGGGCACGCGCCAGCTTGTTGAAGGCGTAGTAGTCCTCGGTCAACAGTTGCCCGGAAATGTAGAACGCCACGCTGTCCGGGCCATGTTCGGCAATGGTCGCGGCAAACACGCTGGTGGCGTGATCGAGGGCGGTATCCCAATCGGTGCGGTGGCGGGCCAGGCTTTTACCGAGGCGCAGTTCGGGGTACAACGCCCGCGCCGTCAAGTCGCCGGTCAGGTGCAGGGTCGAACCCTTGCTGCACAGTTTGCCGAAATTGGCCGGGTGCGCCGGGTCGCCGCTGACGCCGAGGATGCGTGAACCGTCGTGCTCGATCAGCACCCCGCAGCCGACCCCGCAGTAACAGCAGGTGGACGCAGTGATCTGGCGGTCCATCAGCCTGCATCCCGCAGGGCCAGCATCACCCGGCCATTTTCCACCCGGGCGAGATGGTGATGGGCACAGCCGATGTCCGGGGCCAGGGCTTCGCCGCTTTCCAGGTCGATTTGCCAGTTGTGCAGCGGGCAGGCCACACGCTTGCCGTAGACCAGACCTTGGGACAACGGGCCGCCCTTGTGCGGGCAGCGGTCGTCGAGGGCGAACACTTCGTCGTCGCTGGTACGGAAAATCGCGATGTCTCCCTTTGGCCCGGCGATGATCCGCGAGCCCAGGGCATTGATCTCTTCCAGTGCACAGATATCCAGCCAGTTCATGCCAGCACCTCCAGGTTTTTCACGGGGATGACGTCGAATTCTTTTTTCAGCTGGGGCTGTTCCAGGCGTTCCTTCCACGGGTCCTGTTCGAACGACAGGGAGAATTGCAGTCGATCGTTGAGCGCCTTGCGACGCTCCGGATCTTCCAGCACGGCTTTCTTGATGTGTTCCATGCCGACCCGTTGCAGGTAGTGCACGGTGCGCTCGAGGTAGAAGGCTTCTTCGCGATAGAGCTGCAGGAATGCACCGTTGTATTCGCGCACTTCTTCGGCGGTTTTCAGTTTGACGAAGAATTCCGCGACTTCGGTCTTGATCCCGCCGTTGCCACCGATGTACATCTCCCAGCCGGAGTCCACACCGATAATTCCCACATCCTTGATACCGGCTTCCGAGCAGTTGCGTGGGCAACCGGAGACAGCCAGCTTCACCTTGTGTGGCGACCACATGTTGAACAGGTCATGTTCCAGTTCAATGCCAAGTTGTGTGGAATTCTGGGTGCCAAAGCGGCAGAACTCGCTGCCGACGCAGGTTTTCACTGTGCGGATGGATTTGCCGTAGGCGTGGCCGGACGGCATGTCCAGGTCTTTCCACACCCCCGGCAGGTCTTGCTTGCGAATACCCAGCAAGTCAATGCGCTGGCCACCGGTGACCTTGACCATCGGTACGTTGTACTTGTCGGCGACGTCGGCAATGCGCCGCAGCTCTGAAGGATTGGTCACACCGCCCCACATCCGCGGGACTACAGAGTAGGTGCCGTCTTTCTGAATATTGGCGTGGGCGCGTTCATTGATCAGGCGCGATTGCGGATCGTCCTTGGCTTCCCCAGGCCAGGTGGAAATCAGGTAGTAGTTGAGCGCCGGGCGGCAGGTGGCGCAGCCGTTGGGTGTGCGCCAGTTCAGGTAGCTCATGGTGCCGGCGATGGTCAGCAGGTGCTGCTCGCGGATGGCCTGGCGGATCTGCCCGTGGTTGAGATCGCTGCAGCCGCAGATGGCCTTTTCGCTTTTCGGCTTGACGTCGGCGGCGCCGCCCACGGTGTTGATCAGGATCTGCTCCACCAAACCCGCGCACGAGCCGCAGGAGCTGGCAGCCTTGGTGTGTTTCTTGACGTCGTCGACACTGAACAGCCCGTGCTCCTGGATCGCCTTGACGATGGTGCCCTTGCACACACCGTTGCAGCCGCAGACTTCGGCGTTGTCGGCCATGCTCATGGCTTTGTCCTGGCCCTGATGTCCTACGTCGCCAAGCGCATTTTCACCGAACATCAAATGATCGCGGATCTCACTGATGGCGTGATTCTCACGGATCTGCCTGAAATACCAGCCGCCGTCTGCCGTATCGCCGTACAGGCAGGCGCCCACCAGCACGTCATCCTTGATCACCAGTTTCTTGTAGACCCCGCCAATCGGGTCCGAGAGGGTAATGGTCTCGGTGCCTTCGCCACCCATGAAGTCGCCGGCGGAAAACAGGTCGATACCGGTAACCTTCAATTTGGTCGAGGTCACCGAACCCTTGTAGGTGGCAAAACCCAGTTGGGCCAGGTGGTTGGCGCAGACTTTGGCCTGTTCGAACAGCGGCGCCACCAAACCATAGGCGATACCGCGGTGGCTGGCACACTCGCCGATGGCATAGATCCGTGGGTCGTAGGTTTGCATTGTGTCGTTGACCAGAATCCCGCGGCTGCACGGAATGCCGGATTTCTCCGCCAGTTCGGTATTGGGGCGAATGCCGGCGGCCATCACTACCAGGTCAGCGGGAATGATGTCGCCGTTTTTGAATTGCACCGAACCGACCCGGCCGTTGCCAGCGTCGTGCAAGGCCTGGGTCTGCTCGCACAGGCGAAAGTGCAGGCCGCGAGATTCCAGCGCGGTTTGCAGCAACTGGCCGCTGGTCTTGTCCAGTTGCCGCTCCAGCAACCACTCGCCGATATGCACCACGGTGACGTGCATGCCCCGCAGCATCAGGCCGTTGGCGGCCTCCAGGCCGAGCAGGCCGCCGCCGATCACCACGGCGTGCCGGTGGGTTTTCGCGGTGTCGATCATGGCTTGGGTGTCGGCGATGTCGCGGTAGCCGATCACGCCGTCAAGGGTGTTGCCGGGAATGGGCAGGATGAAAGGCGTCGAGCCGGTGGCGATCAGCAGGCGATCGTATTCGGCTTCGCTGCCGTCTTCGGCAATGACCCGGCGCTTGACCCGGTCGATCTCCACCACCTTGCGGTTGAGCAGCAGCTTGATGTTGTTTTCCAGGTACCAGTCCAGGTCGTTGAGCACGATTTCTTCGAAGGTCTGTTCGCCCGCCAGCACCGGCGACAGCAGGATGCGGTTGTAGTTGGTGTGCGGTTCGGCACCGAAGACCGTGATGTCGTACAGCTCCGTGCTCAGTTTGAGCAGCTCTTCCAGGGTCCGGACCCCGGCCATGCCGTTGCCGATCATCACCAGTTTTAGTTTTTTCATCAGGTTCTCCGGGGAGCTCAGGCCTGCCTCATCAGGGTCAGGCCGTGCTCGACAAATTTTGCGCAAACAAAAAAAGGCGTCCCGCTAGTTGCCTAGCGAGGACGCCTTTGTCCTGGTCCCGTTCTCTCGGGAAGTGCAACCTTCGTCGTTGAAGCCTGCGCTGTATGTCTGTTGAAAGAGGTAATGCAGTGGTTATGCCAAGTCGCTCAAATCCCGTGTTTGTTGGCATTTTCCCCGTTCACAAGGGCAGAACCGTGAGGGAGTGCACCGATTCAAGGCGCTTTGCCCGCTAATGGAGCGCAACCATCAACAGCACCAGATTGAGCAGCAACGATACCAGCGCCAATGTTCGCCAGACTTTCAGCGGTTCGCGCTCCAGCAAGGGCCTGGGGCGCACGCTCAAGCTGTGGCGCTCGCCCTGTTCGATCAGCAGCAGCCATTCTTCCGCTGTTTCGAAACGCTGGTCGGGGGTCGCCGCCACGGCGCGCTCCAGGCTATGGGCGATCCAGTCCGGCAGGTCGGGCCGGTAGCGGCTGGCGTTGACCGGGAGGCCAAACCTCGGCCGCTGGAAGGCTTCGATTTCGCCATAGGGGTAATGCCCGGTGAGCAGGAAATACAGGGTTACTCCGACGGCGTACAAGTCCTGCTGTGGCGTCGGTACTTCGCCGCGAAAGGCTTCGGGTGCGATGTAACTGGGTGTACCCGGCAGCGCCCAGGGCAGATCTTGCGAAAGCCCGGGGCAGTAGGCGAGGCCGAAATCCAGCAGGCGCAACTCACCATCGTCCCCCAGCAGCAGGTTTTCCGGTTTGATATCGCGATGCAGGATCTGCCGTCGATGCAACAGGCCGACCGCTCGCAGTAAGCGTTCGGCGATGTCTTGCCACTGGGGCAGCGGCAGCGGCCCGCCTTGCTCATGTCGTTGGGCCAGGGTAGCGCCCGAATATTCACGCATCACGTAGTACAAATGCTGACGCTGACTGGCGGAGTGGACTTCAGGAAAATGTCGACCGGCCACGCGTTTGAGAAACCATTCTTCCGACAGTAACGCTTGCCCGGCCTGGTGATCGTCGTGCAGGCGACCGGGCAGGGTTTTCAACAGCCAGGGTTGTTGCTGGCTGTCGCGAACTCGATAAAGCAGCGATTGCTGGCTCTGTGCGACGATCCCCTCGACTTGCCAGCCCTCGAACGCCTGACCCGGTTTCAGGGCAGGCGGCAGTGGCCATTGCTGTAAGTGCATCAACGCATCGCCAATGCTCGCTTCGCCGAGGGCATCGACCCGCACCAGCAGCGCGCTGGCGTTGTCCTGGCTGCCCGCCAGGTGCGCAGCATTGACCAGGGTGTTCGCAGCGCTGTGCAAGTCCGGTTGATCGCGCAGGATCGCGGCAATGGCGGTATCGCCCAGGACGGCCCAGACGCCGTCGCTGAGCAGGACGAAGCTCTCATCGGGGCGCAACTCACCGTCGAGAAAATCCAGCACCAGGTGTTGATCGAGCCCCAGCGCCCGTTTCAGCACATGCTGCATGCCCGGCTGGTCCCAGACGTGATCCTCGCTGATTCGCTGCAATTGGTCGGCGTGCCAGCGATACACCCGACAATCGCCGACATGAGCCAGGGTAAAACGCCGGCCGCGCAGGACCAGAGCACTGAGGGTGGTCAGCAGCGGTTGTCCGCCGCCATTGGCCTGCAACCAGCGGTTCTGCGCCAGCAGCAGGCGATCGAGTGCCTGTGCGACGCTCCAGGTTTCCGGCGTGGCGTAGTAATCCAGCGCCAGGGCCTGCAGCGTCGAACGGGCAGCCAGACCGCCATCGACGCATTGGCTGACACCGTCGGCAATCGCGAACAGGTAACCCTTGCTCGCGGCCAGCGCCGGAGCCGGCGTGACCAGGCGCAGGGCATCCTGGTTTTCCTCGCGAGGACCGATGGCGCTGGCTTCGGCGAAACTCAGTTGCAGGCTCATCGGGGCGTCAGACTCGCGCTGCCGTCACGGCGGCCGAACCCCAGGTGGTTCTCCAGCGACGTTTTACGCCGTGCAGACCGAACCAGGCCAGAACGCCGAGGCTGGCGAACAACCACAGTGCCAGTTGATAGCTACCGGTGCTTTGCTTGATCGCGCCCATGCCGGCCGCGAGGGCAAAGCCACCGATACCGCCGGCCATGCCGATCAGGCCGGTCATCACGCCGATTTCCCGGCGAAAACGCTGGGGCACCAATTGGAATACCGCGCCATTGCCTGCGCCCAGACCGAGCATGGTGCAGACGAAAAGTGCCAGTGCGGCGTAGGAACTCGGCAGATTGAAGCCGACCACGGTAATGCAGATCGCCGCGACGGTGTACATCGCCAGCAGAGTCCGAATGCCGCCGAACCGGTCAGCCAGCGCGCCACCCAAGGGGCGCATCAGGCTGCCGCCGAACACGCAGGCAGCGGTGTAGTAGCCGGCAGTCACCGGGCTCAAGCCGTACTGGTCGTTGAAATAACCGGGCAGGGCACTGGCCAGACCGATGAAGCCGCCGAATGTCACGCTGTAGAAAAACATGAACCACCAGCTGTCACGATCGCCCAAGGCCTTGAAGTAGTCGGCCATGGATTTGGCTTTTGGCCGCTCGGGGGCATTGCGGGCCAGCCAGGCGAAGACGATCAGGGTCAGAATCAGTGGAATCAGGGCGAAACCGAACACGTTGCTCCAGCCGACCGCCGCCGCCAGCACCGGGGCGATCAATGCGGCGAGCACCGTGCCCGAGTTCCCCGCGCCGGCGATGCCCATGGCCTTGCCTTGATGCTGCGGCGGATACCACTGCGAGGCCAGGGGCAAGGCGACGGCGAACGAAGCGCCGGCCATGCCGAGGAACAGGCCCAGCAGCAAGGCCTGCTCGTAGCTGTGGATCCCGAGTTTCCAGGCGCCGAACAGCGCGCAGATCACGATGACCTGACCGATCAGGCCGGCGGTTTTGGGCGACAGGCGATCAGCCAGCATCCCCATCACGAAGCGCAACACCGCCCCGGCCAGAATCGGCGTGGCGACCACCAGCCCCCGTTGCTGCGTCGTCAGGTGCAGGTCGGCGGCGATCTGTACCGCCAAAGGACCGAGCAGGTACCAGACCATGAAGCTCAGGTCGAAATAGAGGAAAGCTGCGAACAATGTGGGGGTATGGCCGGATTTCCAGAAGCTTGAATTCATTGCGCACCTCAGCTGTGAAGAGTCTCGAAAGGAGTCATGAGCTTGCAGGTGGGGCGCCGATACGGCCGCACCACCGGCCCCGTGCTGTGGGGCCAAAACGAAAAAACGCCGCTACCCGATCCGCCAAGGGCAAATGAGGTGAGCGACGTCTTTGTCGTAGGTGGGGCAACCGCCGTTGGTTACCTGTGGTGATTACTTAGCGAGATCTGTGCCAACAACCGAAACCGTGTTGCCGCCATTCGCGAGCAAGCCCGCTCCCACAGGTGATTCGTGTTCGGCGTAGCGCCCTTGTGGGAGCGGGCTTGCTCGCGAAGGCGATAGAGCATTCGCCACTGGACTTCAGCCAAGCAACTCGCTCATGGCAATAATCTGCTCCGCCACTTGAATCAGCTTCTGCTGGCGGCTCATCGCCTGGCGGCGCATCAGTGTGTAGGCCTCTTCCTCGTTGCAGTCCTTCATTTTCATCAGCAGTCCCTTGGCCAGTTCAATGCGCTTGCGCTCGGCCAATTGCTGGTCGCGGGCATGCAGTTGGGCACGCAAGGCCTGATCGCTTTCGAAGCGTGCCATGGCCACATCGAGAATCGGCTGCAGGCGTTGTGCGTGAATGCCTTCGACGATGTAGGCGCTGACACCGGACTTGATCGCCTGTCGCATCACATCGGGGTCGTGTTCGTCCGTGAACATCACAATCGGTCGTGGCTGGTCGCGAGTCACCAGCACCACTTGTTCCATGACATCGCGGCCCGGTGACTCGGTATCGATCAGAATCACATCCGGACGCACCGTTTCGACGCGTTCGGGCAGGTCGATGGTCAGGCCGGATTCATCGATCACTTCGAATCCGGCCTCGGTCAGGGCGGCCTTCAGGCGCCCGACTTTTTTAGCGGTGTCGTTGATCAGCAGGATACGCAGCATGTTCATGGTCTCCTGTCAGCGGCTGGCGGATCGGTGCGAGCTGTCGCTCATGGCGTGCAGTTTGAAACTGCGGGCATAACCGGCCGGGTCCGAACCGTCCCAGGTCTTGCCGTCGATCAACTGACTGCTGCGCATCTCCTTGCCCCGTGCCGCGACACCTACAGCGCTGGCCGCTTCACGATACAAGTCTAGTTGCTGGACTTGACGGGCCACGGCGAGGTAATCCGGGTCGTCGCGCAACAAACCCCAGCGACGGAACTGGGTCATGAACCACATGCCATCGGACAGGTACGGCAGATTGACCTCGCCTTCACCGTGGAAGCGCAGGGCGTGTGGGTCTTGCCAGCGATTGCCCAGACCATCGACATAGTCGCCCAGCAGGCGCGGCTCGATGCACTCCAGCGGCGCATCGAGGTATTGCGCTGCACTGAGCAATTGCGCGGTGCTGCGACGATTTTCGCTGCTTTCTTCGATGAAGCGACTGGCCTCCAGAATCGCCATCACCAACGCGCGGGCAGTGTTGGGGTATTGCTCGACGAAGGCGCGGGTGCAGCCCAGGACCTTTTCCGGATGATCGGGCCAGATGGCCTGGGTCGTCGCCAAGGTGAAGCCGAGGTCCTGTTGCACGGCGCTGGCGGACCAGGGTTCGCCGACGCAGAGCCCGTCGATACGCCCGGCCCGCAGGTGCGCGACCATTTGCGGCGGCGGCACCACCACGCTGTCGACATCCAGTAGCGGGTGAATGCCCTGGCTGGCGAGCCAGTAATACAGCCACATGGCGTGGGTGCCGGTTGGAAACGTCTGGGCGAAGGTGAATTTTGAGCGAGTTTGGTGCGCGTGCCGTTCCAGTGCTTCAGGACTGGTCACTCCAAGCGCTTGCAAACCTCGGGACAGGTTGATGCTCTGGCCGTTCTGATTCAGGCCCATCAGCACGGCCATGTCGGTCGCGGCCACGCCACCGATGCCCAGGTGAACGGCGTAAACCAGACCGTAGAGGCTGTGGGCGGCATCGAGTTCGCCGCTGACCAGTTTGTCCCGCAGGTTGGCCCAGGACGACTGACGCTTGAGGTTCAGGGTCAAGCCATGGGGTTGGGCGAAGCCCTGGGTGGCGGCGACAACCACCGAGGCGCAGTCGCTCAGAGCCATGAAGCCGAGATTGATTTCGGTTTTTTCCGGGGCATCGCTGCCATTGACCCAGGCCAGAGGGCCGGCTGATGGTTCGTTCATCGCGTGTTCACCTTGCAAAAAAAACGTCGTCCCGAGTTCTTGCATGAGCAGGCCGGGGACGACGCCATTGTCTTTGCACACATTCGGTCGTTGGCATGGGTGCTGGTGCCCAGAGTGGTGCAAGGCATATGCCATTATCCGTTGATTTGATCACGCGCCTCGCTTGCCACCCCGTTGCCCGGCTATAATCGCCGCCTCAATTCGCCGCCAATCGAGTCAAATCCGCCCATGTACACCCTGGCCCGTCAGCTGTTGTTCAAACTCTCCCCGGAAACCTCCCACGATCTGTCCCTGGACCTGATCGGCGCGGGCGGGCGTCTTGGGCTCAACGGCTTGCTGTGCAAGGCCCCGGCGAAGACGCCGGTGAATGTCATGGGCCTGGACTTCCCGAATCCGGTGGGGCTGGCCGCCGGCCTGGACAAGAACGGCGCGGCCATCGATGGTTTCGCCCAACTGGGTTTCGGTTTTGTCGAAATCGGCACCATCACGCCGCGTCCGCAGCCGGGCAACCCGAAGCCACGCCTGTTCCGTCTGCCCGAAGCCGAAGCGATCATCAATCGCATGGGGTTCAACAACCTCGGCGTCGATCACCTGCTGGCCCGCGTGGCGGCGGCCAAATACAAGGGCGTGCTGGGCATCAACATCGGCAAGAACTTCGATACGCCGGTCGAACGTGCCGTGGACGACTACCTGATCTGCCTGGACAAGGTCTACGCCCACGCCAGCTATGTGACGGTCAACGTCAGCTCGCCGAACACGCCAGGCCTGCGCAGCCTGCAATTCGGTGACTCGCTCAAGCAGTTGCTGGCCGATCTGGCCGAGCGCCGCGCGGAACTGGCATTGCGTCATGGCAAACATGTACCGCTGGCGATCAAGATCGCGCCGGACATGAGCGACGAAGAAACCGCACAAGTTGCGCAAGTGCTGATCGAAACCGGGATGGATGCGGTCATTGCGACTAACACCACCCTGAGTCGTGTAGGCGTCGAAGGCATGGAGCACGGCGAAGAAGCCGGTGGTCTGTCCGGCGCGCCGGTTCGCGACAAGAGCACCCACACCGTGAAAGTGCTGGCATCGGAGCTGGGTGGTCGGCTGCCGATCATCGCTGCCGGCGGTATTACCGAAGGCAAGCATGCAGCGGAGAAAATCACCGCGGGCGCGAGCCTGGTGCAGATCTACTCGGGCTTCATCTACAAAGGCCCTGCGCTGATTCGTGAGTCCGTAGACGCCATCGCAGCCCTGCGCTGAGCCCTTGTAGGAGCGAGCCTGCTCGCGATGGTCGATAACGATAACGCGTACTTTCTGGATACACGCGGTGTTCTCGGGTTCATCGCGAGCAGGCTCGCTCCTACAGGGGGATTGTTCCGGGTCAATGAACAGGCATAAAAAAGGGCCCCTTTAAAGGAGCCCCTGGGCCGGAGCCCGCCGTCCGGATGGGACGTGCATGGTTAATTCAGTACAAATCAGATTGTCGTGTCGGAGTGTTCTGCCCTGTAATTAGCCGACGGCGTGAAGTTCGTTGAGTCTGTGGATTCCCGCAGTGCCGGTCATACCGTCCCAGTTGTCGCCGCGTCCTTCTCGCCAGCCGTTAATCCAGGCTTGACGTACCGACGGTAGAGTAAATGGGCAAAGCTCACGGGATTTACCACCAACGCCATATTGATATCCGCGCAAAAATGCTCTTTCCAACGGATCACGCTTAAGTCTTCTCATAGGGTGTTGCCCTCACTTGTTGACTGTATTTATCGCGTCGACCTCTATTGAGGTCTGGCAGAAAAACTCTGCCGTTGGGGGCTCGTTGCCGGCGTGACGAGCCAAGGTGTTGGCGTCATTGCGGCGCCAACCTGTATTGAGTTCTAACCAATGCGTCACATCGAGGGAATGATCGTTTTGTCATAAGGACGTAACCGTTCATGTGCTAACGCCATAAGTAACAGTGCGTTTGTAGCGTATTTATTGGCCAAACCCCGGTATGATCGGCTCTGCGCTGGATGATGGGCTTAATCCTTTAGTGAGAATGGCTCCCGTTGCCGGGAAGCACTATTCGACGAAGGGTCGACTTATGACATTTTGTTGCATCAACTTTTTTATCTGTCCTTGCATCTAATCTCATTTAACCCGAGCAGCAGGGGTGGAACGGCACACCTTCGTGCCACGCGGGCGCTCTTCGAGAAAAGCGCCTGATTGAAAACCGGACCGGCAATGCGTTGCCCGGTCACTTAGCTAAAGGTTCTGGAATTCCCATGTCCGATCGTTTCGAACTCTTCCTCACTTGCCCAAAAGGCCTTGAAGGCCTGCTCATCGAGGAAGCCGTCGGGCTTGGCCTTGAGGAAGCGCGGGAGCACACCTCTGCCGTACGCGGCATGGCCACCATGGAAACCGCTTATCGCCTGTGCCTGTGGTCGCGCCTGGCCAACCGCGTGCTGCTGGTGCTCAAGCGTTTCCAAATGAAGGACGCCGAAGACCTGTACCACGGCGTGCTGGACATCGAGTGGCAAGACCACATGCTCAATGACGGCACCCTGGCCGTCGAATTCAGCGGCCATGGCTCAGGTATCGACAACACCCACTTCGGCGCGCTGAAGGTCAAGGATGCCATCGTCGACAAACTGCGCACCCCGCAAGGCGACCGTCCGTCCATCGACAAGCTCAACCCGGACCTGCGCATTCACCTGCGCCTGGATCGTGGCGAAGCCATTCTGTCTCTTGACCTGTCCGGTCACAGCCTGCACCAGCGCGGCTATCGCTTGCAGCAAGGTGCGGCGCCGCTCAAGGAAAACCTCGCGGCCGCCATCCTGATCCGTTCCGGCTGGCCCCGTATCGCGGCCGAAGGCGGCGCTCTGGCCGACCCGATGTGCGGTGTCGGCACGTTCCTGGTGGAAGCCGCCATGATCGCCGCCGACATGGCGCCGAACCTGCGTCGCGAGCAGTGGGGCTTCACCGCCTGGCTCGGTCACGTACCGGCGCTGTGGAAAAAACTCCACGAAGAAGCCACCGAACGCGCCGCGGCCGGCCTGGCCAAGCCGCCGCTGTGGATTCGCGGTTACGAAGCCGACCCGCGCCTGATTCAACCGGGCCGCAACAACGTCGAACGTGCCGGCCTCAGTGAGTGGATCAAGATCTACCAGGGCGAAGTCGCGACCTTCGAGCCGCGTCCGGACCAGAACCAGAAAGGCCTGGTGATCTGCAACCCGCCATACGGCGAGCGTCTGGGCGACGAGGCGAGCCTGCTCTACCTCTACCAGAACCTTGGCGAACGCCTGCGTCAGGCTTGCCTCAACTGGGAAGCCGCGGTGTTCACCGGCGCCCCGGACCTGGGCAAGCGCATGGGCATCCGCAGCCACAAGCAGTATTCGTTCTGGAACGGCGCCTTGCCGTGCAAGCTGTTGCTG
This sequence comes from Pseudomonas sp. BF-B-30, assembly GCF_019956305.1. NCBI lineage: Bacteria > Pseudomonadati > Pseudomonadota > Gammaproteobacteria > Pseudomonadales > Pseudomonadaceae > Pseudomonas > Pseudomonas sp. BF-B-30. The sequence continues at coordinate 96,354 of NZ_JAHBDG010000001.1, forward strand.
ATCAAGGTGTTGCCGGATCAATTCGTCACCGGCGAGCGTCGTACTCCGGAGCAGCGCCAGGTCGAGCGCGAGCAAGCCGCCTACGATCAGGCGCCGAACGAACCGCAGGAACGCAAGTTCAACAAAAACGGCAACCCGATCAAACCGGCGCCGGCACCGGCTCCAGTGGTCGAGCAGCCGCGCCTGAGCGAAGGCGGGCAGATGTTCGCCAACCGCCTGCAAAAGAACCTCAAGGCCCTGGGCAAGTGGGTCAAGCGTGAAGGCATCGACTGCTACCGCGTGTACGATGCCGACATGCCGGAATACTCCATGGCCATCGACCTGTATCACGATTGGGTGCATGTCCAGGAGTACGTCGCGCCGAAATCAATCGATCCGGAAAAGGCTTCGGCCCGCATGTTCGATGCCCTGGCAGCCATCCCGCAGGCGTTGAACATCGACAAGAGCCGTGTGGTGGTCAAGCGCCGCGAGCGCCAGAGCGGCACCAAGCAGTACGAGCGCCAGGCGGCACAGGGCAAGTTCGTCGAGGTCAATGAGGGTGGCGTGAAGCTGCTGGTGAACCTCACCGACTACCTCGACACCGGTCTGTTCCTCGACCACCGGCCGATGCGCATGCGTATCCAGAAAGAGGCGGCCGGCAAGCGCTTCCTCAATCTGTTCTGCTACACCGCGACGGCCAGTGTGCATGCGGCCAAGGGCGGCGCGCGCAGCACCACCAGTGTCGACCTGTCGAAAACCTATCTGGACTGGGCGCGTCGCAACCTGTCGTTGAACGGTTTCTCCGACAAGAACCGTCTGGAGCAGGGTGATGTGATGGCGTGGCTCGAAGCCAGTCGTGACGAGTACGACATGATCTTCATCGACCCGCCGACGTTCTCCAACTCCAAGCGCATGGAAGGTGTCTTCGACGTGCAGCGCGACCAGGTGCAACTGATCGACCTGGCCATGGCGCGACTGGCGCCCGGCGGCGTGTTGTACTTCTCCAACAACTTCCGCAAGTTTGAACTGGAAGCCAATCTCGGCGAGCGTTATGCAGTCGAGGAGATCACCGCCCAGACCATCGACCCGGATTTTGCCCGCAACGCCAAGATCCATCGCGCCTGGAAAATCACGGCTCGTTGAAGCGTGGATCCACCTGTAGGAGCGAGCCTGCTCGCGATGGTCGATAACGATAACGCGTGCTTTCTGAATGCACGCGGTGTTCTTGAGTCCATCGCGAGCAAGCTCGCTCCTACAGGGTTTCAGTGCTGGTCAAATTAGTGGCTAATAGCTATAACTCAGTTCATGGCCAAAGGGCTTCTCCGCACCTGGCGTTTTGAGTTTGCGTTTTATGTCGTTGCACGCCGTGCGCCCCAGGATCCTGGGAATAATCAGCGAAGATGCCTCGGCCTGGTTGGTCGCGCTGCTGGTATTGCTGGTTGGCGGGGTGCTCACCGGGTTGCTGGCGTGGTCGACGCTGAATCTGTTTCACCATCAATTGCGGCAACGTTTCCAACTGCTGGCCAGTGAACGTTACAGCCGTATCGAAGAGCGTTTCGAAGATCAGGAGCAGCGCCTCGACGGCTTGCGCCGGTTTTTCGCCAATTCCGATTCGGTGTCCCGAGCGGAATTCGACGGCTACACCCAACCTTTGCTGCTGCGAACCCAAGCGTATTCCTATGCCCAGCGAGTCACTCGTGACGAGCGGGTGGCGTTCGAGCGTCGGGTGCGAGACGAGGGCTTGAACAACTTCACCCTGAGAGAGCTCAACGCCGACGGCCAATTGCAACTGGCGGGCGAGCGAGATGAGTACGTGGCGGTGCTGTACAGCCAGACGCAAAGCAAACTCGGCGCTCCCTTCGGTTACGACTTGCTGGCCCAGCCGCTGCGGCGTGCCACGCTCGCTCGGGCCGATCAGCGTGGCGGTATGGCGGTATCACAACCGATGCATCTGGTAAGTATCGAACCGGCTTATGCCCGCGGCGTGCTGCTGGTCGCGCCGCTCATGCAGCGCAGCAGTCAGGACCGCAAATCCACGAAGCCCTACGGTTATGTCATGGCCGTGATCAGCATGCGCCAGTTGTTGGCGGACGGACTGCCGGACGCCAGCCATGACTATCTCGCGGTGCGCATCCTCGATTTGTCGATCGATGACCAGCACGAGGTGCTGTTCGAGTCACCCAACCCGCCGGCCATCAGCGAGCTGTCGGCCACGCGCCTGTTGCGCATGGCCGACCATGACTATCAAGTCGATATCCAGCCCAGCGATGCGTTCGTGAAGGCCAATCATTCCTCCGTGACCAGTGTGGTGGTGTTGGGTGGAATGCTCAGCGTGATGCTCAGTGCCTTGCTGTATGTGTTGGTCAGCCAGCGGCAGCGGGCGTTGAAAATGGTCGAGCAACGCACCCGGGAGCTACGGGATCGAGAGCAGGAGCTGCGCGGCACCCATGGTCAGTTGCGTGGTGTGTTGAATGCCGCCACCCAGGTCGCGATCATCGCCACCGACCTGCGCGGTGTCATCAGCACCTTCAACGCCGGTGCTGAGCAGATGCTTGGCTATACCAGTGCCGAGGTGGTGGGGTATATGACCCTGGAGAGCCTGCACCTGCCCCGGGAGCTGGTCGCTCGCTCGGCAGAGTTGAGCGCACGCTATGGTAAACCGGTGCCGACCTGCCAGGCGATGCTGGTCGAAGGCGACGCGCAGGGCAGCCACGAGGCGCGGGAGTGGACGCTGGTACGTGGCGATGGCAGCCATTTGATCGTCAACATGCTCGCCACGCCAGTGCTCGACGAGCAAGGCCTGTGGGTCGGGCACCTGGCGGTGTGCATCGACATCACCGAACGCAAGCGGGTCCATGAGGCGCTCGCGGCGCGGGATCTGTTGTTGAAGAAACTCAGCGCCCATGTGCCCGGTGGCATCTACCAGTTCAAGATGGAGTTCGACGGGCGTTTCAGCGTGATCTACGCCAGCGACGGCATTCGCGAGATCTACGAGCTGGAACCTGACGTGCTGCTGCTCAATGCCGAAGCGATCTTCACCCGGATTCACCCCCAGGACAGCACCCGTGTCCGAGCCTCGATCCGTGCCTCGGCCGACACCCTCAGTCCCTGGCGCGAGGAATACCGCGTGCAATTGCCGCAACGGGGTCTGCGTTGGGTACGTGGCGAGGCCACGCCAGAGGAACTGCCCGGTGGCGGTGTGCTGTGGCACGGCTACATCTCGGACATTTCCGATAGGAAGCGGGTGGAAGAAGAGTTGCGCGCGTTGTCGGTCACCGATTCCCTGACCGGTATCCACAACCGGCGTTATTTCCAGGAACGCTTGACCATCGAAATGGCCCGGGTGGAGCGTGGCGGTGGGGATCTGTCGGTGATCATGCTCGATATCGACCATTTCAAGCGCATCAATGACCTGCATGGTCATGCCATCGGTGATCGGGTGTTGCAGGCCGTGTGCCAACGGATCGGCCACCGGCTGCGTCGCACCGATGTGTTCTGCCGCTTGGGCGGTGAGGAGTTCATGGTGCTGTGCCCGGATATCAGCGGCGAACAGGCCTATATGTTGGCCCAGCAATTGTGGCAAGGCCTGCGCAGTTCACCCATTGAAGGTGTCGGTACGGTCACTGCCAGTTTCGGGATTGCCAGTTGGCGGGTCGGGGAGGGCGCCGATGCCTTGCTGTTGCGTGCGGATTCGGGGGTTTACGCGGCCAAGCAGGCAGGAAGGGATCGGGTAGAAGAGGAAATGAACTAGGGTTGCATGCAATCCCTGTGGGAGCGGGCTTGCTCGCGAAGGCGATTTGTCAGTCACATCGATGTTGGATGTGCCGCCGTCTTCGCGAGCAAGCCCGCTCCCACAGGGTTATGTGGCGCTTTACAGAACCGAAGCCGTTTGCGGCGTTTTCGGTTGGCGGTACAGATCCAGCAGCACCTGATCGAGTACCGACGAGGCGCCGAACGGGGCCTTGTCGTTGAGGATCGCCACCACCGCCCAGGTGTTGCCGTTGACGTCGCGACTGAAACCGGCGATCGCCCGCACGGTGTTCAGGGTGCCGGTCTTGACGTGGGCTTCACCGCGCATCGCAGTGGTCTTCAGGCGTTTGCGCATGGTGCCGTCGGTGCCGGCGATCGGCATCGAACTGATGTATTCGGCGGAATACGGACTGTGCCAGGCAGCTTCCAGCATCGAGGCCATTTCTCGGGCGCTGACACGCTCGGCACGGGACAGGCCGGAGCCGTTCTCCATCACCAGGTGCGGCGCGGTGATGCCTTTTTTCGCCAGCCACTGACGCACGACACGCTGGGCAGCCTTGGCGTCGTCACCATCGGCATCGGTGCGGAAGCGTTGGCCCAGGCTCAGGAACAACTGCTGGGCCATGGTGTTGTTACTGTACTTGTTGATGTCGCGGATGATTTCCGCCAGGTCCGGCGAGAACGCCCGGGCCAGGACCTTGGCGTCTTTCGGTGTTGGCGCCAGCACATCCCTGCCCTGAATGCTGCCACCCAGTTCCTTCCAGATCGCGCGGACGGCGCCGGCGGTGTAGGTCGCGTGGTCGAGCAGCGACAGGTAAGTCTGCGAGCTGCAGCCTTCCCCCAGTTGGCCGCCGACCGTCACGGTCACGCTGCCGTCGGCCTGAGTCACCGGGTTGTAGCGCACGCCACCGGTGCATTGCTTGGAGTTGAGAGCCTTGACCTGGTTGTCGATGCGGATGCTCGCAATCGGCGGTTCCACCGAGACCAGCACCTTGCCCGAGTCATTGCGCGCGACGAAGCGCAGCGCCTTGAGGTTGACCAGCAGCGAGTCGGGCTTGACCAGGAACGGCTTGTTATCGTCGTTGCCGTCGTCATTGAACTCCGGCAGTTGCGGTTGCACGAAGAAGGTTTTATCCAGCACCAGGTCGCCGGTGACCTGGGTCACGCCGTTGGCGCGCAGGTCGCGCATCAGCAGCCAGAGTTTTTCCATGTTCAGCTTCGGATCGCCGCCACCCTTAAGGTAGAGGTTGCCGTTGAGAATGCCGCCACTGAGGGTGCCGTCGGTGTAGAACTCGGTTTTCCACTGGTGGTTCGGGCCGAGCATTTCCAGCGCCGCGTAGGTGGTGACCAGTTTCATGGTCGATGCCGGGTTGACCGACACGTCGGCGTTGAACACCGTCGGGGTGCCGGGGCCGGTGAGGGGGATCATCACCAGCGACAGGGCGTTGTCCTGCAGCTTGCTGGCTTTCAGGGCTTTTTCAACGTTGGGCGACAACGCGGTATTGATTGGAGCGGCGGAAACGGGGAGGGCCAGGGGGAGAAGAAAACCGGCCAACAGCAAAGGACGTAAAGATTTGATCATCTGAAATAAAACCCTACAGCCGAGGGGAAATATAAAGAGGGCATGGAGATAAATTCCCTCAATGGTCATGAAAGTGTCGGCATTATGCCCCAAGGTGTCACGGCTTGTGCCGTGCGCGAGCATCCTGATCGGCTATTTTTTTACCGACGGTAGGCGTGGTGGCCCAGAGAGTCAGGCAATCGGCGGCTTAAACTGCTAAAGTGCCGCCCGTTATTACTTAAGAGGATTGTTCCAATGGCGACTAACCGTTCCCAGCGTCTGCGCAAAAAACTGTGCGTCGATGAATTTCAAGAGCTGGGTTTCGAACTGAACCTGGATTTCAAAGAAGATTTGGCTGATGAAGCCATTGATGCTTTCCTCGACGCGTTCCTCAAAGAAGCCATGGAAGCCAACGGTCTGGGCTATGTTGGCGGCGATGACTACGGTCTGGTTTGCCTGCAGAAGCGTGGCTCGGTCAGCGCTGAACAGCGCGCTGCCGTTGAAGCCTGGCTCAAAGGCCGCACCGAGCTGACCAGCGTTGAAGTCAGCCCGCTGCTGGACGTCTGGTACCCGGAAAAGCCGATCAATCCGGTAGCTTGATGTTCCAGAAAAAACGGCGACCCAAGGGTCGCCGTTTTTTTATGCTTTTTTTGCAGGAGCGAGCTTGCTCGCGATGAACCTGAGAGCGCCGCGGGGTCTCAGGTTTCCAGCGTTATCGTTGACGACCATCGCGAGCAGGTTCGCTCCTACAGTTCAGGATCAGCAGCGTCACCACCCCCGCGACAATCCCCCAGAACGCCGAACCGATGGAAAACAGCGTCAGCCCCGATGCCGTGACCATGAAGGTGATCAGCGCCGCTTCACGTTCCTTCACTTCGCTCATGGCGATGCTCAAGCCATTGATGATCGAGCCGAACAGCGCCAGCGCCGCAATCGACAGCACCAGTTCCTTGGGCAGCGCGGCAAACAATGCCGCGAGCGTCGCGCCGAACACGCCGGCAATCCCGTAGAAAATCCCGCACCAGACCGCCGCGGTGTAGCGCTTGTTGCGATCCTCATGGGCGTGCGGACCGGTGCAGATCGCTGCGCTGATGGCCGCCAGGTTGATCCCGTGGGAACCGAACGGTGCCAACAGCAAGCTGGCGATGCCGGTGGTGGTGATCAGCGGCGAGGCGGGTACCGTGTAGCCATCGGCGCGCAATACGGCGATGCCGGGCATGTTTTGTGAGGTCATGGCGACGACAAACAGCGGGATGCCGATGCTGATGGTCGCGGCCAGGGAGAAATGCGGTGTGGTCCAGACCGGCGTGGCCACTTCCAGGTGGAAGTCGCTGAAGTCCAGTAACCCCATGAACCCTGACAATGCCGTGCCGATCAGCAATGCCGCCAACACCGCATAGCGCGGCGACAGGCGCTTGACCACCAGATAAGTGACGAACATCCCCAGTACCAGGGCAGTGCGGTGTTGCGCTGCGACGAAAATCTCGCTGCCGATCTTGAACAGGATCCCCGCCAGCAGGGCGGCGGCCAGGGATGCCGGAATCTTTTTCACCAGTCGTTCGAAGCTGCCGGTCAGCCCGCAAATCGTCACCAGCACCGCGCAGGTAATATAGGCACCAATGGCTTCGCCGTAGCTCACGCCGCCCAGGCTGGTGATCAGCAGCGCTGCGCCCGGGGTCGACCAGGCAATGGTGATCGGCGTGCGATAACGCAAGGACAGGCCGATGGAGCACACCGCCATGCCGATGGAAATCGCCCAGATCCACGAAGAAATCTGCCCGCTGCTCAGGCCCGCCGCTTGCCCGGCCTGGAACATCAGCACCAGGGAGCTGGTGTAGCCGGTCATCATGGCGATGAAACCGGCGACGATGGCCGAGGGCGAGGTGTCGGCCAGCGGACGGAGTTGGGTGTGCGTGGCGTCGTTCATGACGGGGATGTTCCTTAACAAATGAAGATGTCCGCAGCGATGCAGAACCTTGTGGGAGCGGGCTTGCTCGCGAAGAGGGCGTGTCAGTCGACATTGATGTTGCTGACAGACTGCATTCGCGAGCAAGCCCGCTCCCACAGGAAGGCGGATTCTGCGAACAAGCCTAAACTCAAAAGTAACCAGGCGTTGCGATACAGCCGAGGCAACATTCAGCCGTACAGTCGTGTTGCCACCCTCCATTGTGTACAATCGCAGTGTTTTTTACGCGATACTTGCCAGCGACCCACTGTGCCGTATTACAGTCACGGTCAATTCGCCGCAGTTCTTCCGACTCGAGTGCCCATGAACGAACAGTTGCAACCCCTAAAGAAACAACCGCGAGCAGGCAAAGCCGGCCGCAGCGGTACCCAGGACGATATTGTCTACGCGCATATCTTCGAGGCCATCCTCGAGCAGCGTCTGGCGCCCGGCACCAAGTTGAGCGAAGAAGCGCTGGGGGAAATTTTCGGGGTCAGCCGCACCATCATTCGCCGCGCCTTGTCGCGCCTGGCCCATGAAGGCGTGGTGCTGCTGCGTCCGAATCGCGGCGCCGTGGTCGCCAGCCCGAGCGTCGAAGAAGCCCGTCAGGTGTTCATGGCCCGCCGTCTGGTCGAGCGTGCGATCACCGAATTGGCGGTTCAGCACGCTACCGCCGAGCAGATTGCCGAGTTGCGCCAGATGGTCAACGATGAACGCGACAGCTTCTCGCGCGGTGATCGCGGTGCCGGTATCCGTCTGTCGGGCGAGTTTCACCTGAAACTGGCCGAAGCGGCGAAAAACGCCCCGTTGATCAGCTTCCAGCGCAGCCTGGTGTCCCAGACGTCGCTGATCATCGCCCAGTACGAAAGCGGCAACCGTTCCCATTGCTCCTACGACGAGCACACCCAGTTGATCGACGCCATCGAAAAGCGCGACGCTGAACTGGCGGTGAACCTGATGATGCATCACATGGATCACATCGACAGCAAACTCAACCTCGATGAGGAAAGTGCGTCGGATGATCTGCATGCGGTGTTCTCGCATTTGCTGCAGACCAAGAAGCCTGGGCGTTCGCCCGCGAAAATCTGATCTGTGGGAGCGAGCTTGCTCGCGATGGTCGTTAACGATTATGCGGGGCATCTGAAAACCCGCGGCGCCCTTGAGTCCATCGCGAGCAGGCTCGCTCCTACAGAGGGTCAAAAAAATCCCCCCGGAATCTGATGATCACGGGGGATTTTTTATGTCCGGAGAAATTTACCGGTGATGCACCAGATTCCCCGCTGCATAGGTCTGCTGCACAGTCCGGTCATCCCCCAGGGTCATCAACACAAACAATGTCTCGGCGATGTTATTGGCCTGCTTCAGGCGATAGCTCAGCAGCGGCGTGGCGTTGTAGTCCAGCACCAGGAAGTCGGCGTCGGTGCCCGGTTGCAGGTTGCCGATCTTGTCTTCCAGGCGCAATGCGCGGGCGCCGCCGAGGGTGGCCAGGTACAGCGACTTGAACGGGCTCAGGCGTGCACCTTGCAGTTGCATGACCTTGTAGGCTTCGTTGAGGGTCTGCAGCAGCGAGAAACTGGTGCCGCCACCCACATCGGTGCCGATACCGACATTGAGCTTGTGCTTCTCGGCCATCGGCAGGTTGAACAGGCCGCTGCCGAGGAAGAAGTTCGAGGTCGGGCAGAACGAGATGGCCGAACCTGTTTCTGCCAGTCGCGCGCACTCGTCATCGCACAGGTGCACACCGTGGGCGAACACTGAGCGCTCGCCGAGCAACTGGTAGTGATCGTAGACGTCCAGGTAACCCTTGCGCTCCGGGAAAAGCGCCTTGACCCACTCGATTTCCTTGAGGTTTTCGCTGATGTGGGTCTGCATGTACAGATCCGGGTATTCAGTCAGCAACTGGCCGGCCAGGGTGAGCTGTTCCGGGGTGCTGGTCGGTGCGAAGCGTGGGGTGACCGCGTAGTGCAGGCGACCCTTGCCGTGCCAGCGCTCGATCAGCGCCTTGCTTTCGACGTAGCTGGATTCGGCGGTGTCGGTCAGGTAGTCCGGGGCGTTGCGGTCCATCATCACCTTGCCGGCGATCATCCGCAGGTCGAGCTGCTCGGCCGCTTCGAAGAACGAGTTCACCGATTGCGGGTGCACGCTGCCGAATACCAGCGCAGTGGTGGTGCCGTTGCGCAGCAGTTCCTTGATGAAAATGTCCGCGACCTGGTCGGCGTGGGCCTTGTCGGCGAACTGGCTTTCGCACGGGAAGGTGTAGGTGTTGAGCCAGTCCAGCAGTTGCTCGCCATAGGCGCCGACCATGCCGGTTTGCGGCAGGTGGATGTGGGTGTCGATGAAGCCGGGGGTGATCAGTGCATCCTGGTAGTGGGTGATTTCGACGTCCGCCGGCAGGGTCGGCAGCAGTTCGCTGGCGTGACCGAGGGCGCTGATCTGGCCGTTATCCACAACCAGCAAGCCGTCTTCGAAATACTCGTAGGAGGCTTCGATGCCGACGACGGCTGGGTCGGCGATGCTGTGCAGGATGGCGGCGCGGTAGGCTTTGCGAGTCAGAGGCATGAGAATTCTCAGTTGGAGGCTTGGCTGCGGCGTGAGGCAGGCAGCAGTTTGGCAATCGATCCGGCGCTGGAGGTTTGCTGGCCGAAGTTCGCGTTATAGGTGGCGATGATTTCGCCGGCGATGGAGATGGCGATTTCCACAGGCAGCTTGCCTTTGACTTCGCCGATGCCCATCGGGCAGCGCATGCGTTGCACGACGCTGTTGTCGAAACCGCGGTCGCGCAGGCGATGTTCGAACTTCACCCGTTTGGTCTTCGAACCGATCAGGCCGAAGTAGGCGAAGTCGTTGCGCTTGAGGATCGCAGCGGTCAGTTCGAGGTCGAGTTGATGGTTGTGGGTCATCACGATGTAGTAGCTGCCGGCCGGCAGATCATCGATTTCATCCACCGGTTCTTCGCTGACGATCTTGCGCACGCCATGGGGGATCTGCTCGGGGAATTCATCTTCCCGCGAATCGATCCAGCGCACCCGGCAAGGCAGGCTGGCCAGCAGTGGCACCAGGGCGCGGCCGACGTGGCCGGCACCGAACACGGCAATCTGCGCTTGAACCTGGCCCATCGGTTCGAACAGCAAAACGGTCGCGCCACCGCAGCACTGGCCGAGGCTGGCGCCTAGGCTGAAGCGCTCCAGATGGGTGTCCTGCTTGCCGCTGGCGAGCATCTCGCGAGCGATCTTCATGGCCTTGTATTCCAGGTGCCCGCCACCGATGGTGTCGAAGCTCTGGTTCGCGCTGATGACCATCTTCGAGCCAGCGTTGCGCGGCGTCGAGCCGAGCTCTTCGATGATGGTAACCAGCACGCAGGGCTCACCCTGGTTTTGCAGGTCGGCGAGGGCGTCGATCCAGTTGTACATGTTTCACCTCAACATCTCTGTTGTTTGTACCGGCCTCTTCGCGAGCAAGCCCGCTCCCACATTTTGATCTCTGTCATTCACAAAATTTATGCCCACTGGAGATCCATTGTGGGAGCGGGCTTGCTCGCGAAGGCCGCACCTCGGTCTCAGAGCGAAGCCAACTCGGTCTCAGCCTCGACAGCCTTCGCCGCCTTCAACTGGCGCATCTGCTCACAGCCCCACAACACTCGCTCCGGCGTCGCCGGGGCGTCGATTTTCGGTTGATGCCGGTAATCGCCCAGGCTCGCCACGGCGTCCTTGATCGCACACCACGAGGCGATGCCGAGCATGAACGGCGGCTCGCCCACAGCCTTGGAATGGAACACTGTGTCTTCGGGGTTCTTGCGGTTTTCCACCAGCTTCACCCGCAGGTCCAGCGGCATGTCCGCCACGGCCGGGATCTTGTAGCTGGCCGGGCCGTTGGTCATCAGCTTGCCCTTGTTGTTCCACACCAGCTCTTCCATGGTCAGCCAGCCCATGCCCTGGATGAAACCGCCCTCGACCTGACCGATGTCGATGGCCGGGTTCAGCGAGGCGCCGACGTCGTGGAGGATGTCGGTGCGCAGCATCTTGTATTCGCCGGTCAGGGTGTCGACCAGCACTTCGCAGCACGCCGCGCCAAAGGCGAAGTAGTAGAACGGACGGCCGCGAGCCTGGCTGCGGTCGTAGTAGATTTTCGGGGTCTTGTAGAAGCCGGTGCTCGACAGCGACACCTGGGCGAAATACGCCTGTTGGATCAGGGCTTCGAAGGTCAGGATGTGATCGCGAACCCGCACGTGGCCGTTGTGGAATTCCACGTCCTCTTCGCTGACCTTGTACTGGCGAGCCGCGAATTCCACCAGGCGTTGCTTGATGGTTTCGGCGGCGTTCTGCGCGGCCTTGCCGTTCAGGTCGGCACCGCTGGAAGCGGCGGTCGGCGAGGTGTTCGGTACTTTGTCGGTGTTGGTCGCGGTGATCTGCACGCGGTCCATTTCCACCTGGAACACTTCGGCCACGACTTGCGCGACCTTGGTGTTCAGGCCCTGGCCCATTTCGGTGCCACCGTGGTTCAGGTGGATGCTGCCGTCGGTGTAGACGTGCACCAGGGCGCCGGCCTGGTTGAGGAAGCTGGCGGTGAAGGAAATACCGAATTTCACCGGGGTCAGCGCCAGGCCCTTTTTCAGGATCGGGCTGTTGGCGTTGTAGCGACGGATCGCTTCGCGGCGCTCGGCGTATTGGCTGCTTTCTTCCAGTTCCGCGGTCATTTCCTCGAGCATGTTGTGCTCGACGGTCTGGTAGTAGTGGGTGACGTTGCGCTCGGTCTTGCCGTAGTAGTTGGCCTTGCGCACCGCCAACGGATCAAGGGCCAAGTGACGGGCGATGGCATCCATCACTTCTTCGATGGCGACCATGCCTTGCGGGCCGCCGAAACCACGGTAGGCGGTGTTCGACGCGGTGTTGGTCTTGCAGCGGTGACCGTTGATGGTCGCATCGCCCAGGTAGTACGAGTTGTCCGAGTGGAACATCGCGCGGTCGACGATCGACGCCGACAGGTCAGGGGAACAACCGCAGTTGCCGGCCAGTTCCAGGTTGATGCCGTGCAGGCGGCCGGTGCTGTCGAAGCCCACGTCGTACTCGACATAGAACGGGTGACGCTTGCCGGTCATCAGCATGTCTTCGACCCGTGGCAGACGCATCTTGGTCGGCTGGCCGGTGAGGTGCGCGATCACCGCGCACAGGCATGCCGGGCTGGCCGCCTGGGTTTCCTTGCCGCCGAAACCACCGCCCATGCGGCGCATGTCGACAACGATTTTGTTCATCGACACGTCCAGCACTTCTGCCACCAGCTTCTGCACTTCGGTGGGGTTCTGCGTGGAGCAGTAGACGATCATGCCGCCGTCTTCGGTCGGCATCACCGAAGAGATCTGGGTTTCCAGGTAGAAGTGTTCCTGGCCACCAATGTGCAGCGTGCCCTGGATGCGATGTTCGGCAGTGGCCAGCGCCGTGGCCGAATCGCCGCGTTTGTGGGTGTGGCTGTCGAGTACGAAGTGGCGTTTGCGCAGGGCTTCGACCACGTCCAGCACAGGCTCCAGGTCTTCGTATTCGATGATTGCGGCCATCGCCGCCTTGCGCGCGGTTTCCAGGTCTTTCGCCGCCACGGCGATCACCGGTTGACCGACGAATTGCACGGTATCGATCGCCAGCAGCGGATCGCCCGGCAGCAACGGACCGATGTCCTTCAGGCCCGGCACGTCTTCGTGGGTGATGGCGATGCGCACGCCTTCAAAGGCGTAGCAGGGCGAAGTGTCGATGCTGATGATCCGGGCGTGGGCACGGTCCGACATGCGCGCATAAACGTGCAACTGGTTCGGAAACTCCAGGCGGTCGTCGATATACTGCGCTTCACCGGCCACATGCTTGGCGGCGCTGTCGTGCTTGACGCTGCGGCCGACACCGGTGGTCAGGTCCTTGGCGAACAGTTCAGCCAATTCGGCTTGGGTCTTCTCTACGGCGTGATGATTAGACATAAGCGGTCACCCGAGTCTCGATGTGCGGTGTTTGCAGTTCGATGAAGTATTTGCGCAGCAGGTTCTGTGCGCTGAGCAGGCGATATTCCTTGCTGGCGCGGAAGTCCGAGAGCGGCGTGAAGTCTTCGCCCAGGGCAGCGCAGGCGCGTTCGACAGTGGCGTTGTTGAATGGCGAACCGAGCAACGCGGCTTCGCAGGCTGCGGCGCGTTTCGGGATGGCGGCCATGCCGCCGAAGGCGACGCGGGCTTCAGCGACGACGCCGTTTTCCAGGCGAATGTTGAAGGCGGCGCAGACTGCCGAGATGTCATCGTCCAGGCGCTTGGAAACCTTGTAGGCACGGAACAGTTTTTCGACGCTGGCGCGGGGCACGATGATCTTCTCGATGAACTCGCTTTCCTGGCGTGCCGTGACGCGGTAATCGATGAAGTAATCTTCCAGCGCCAGGGTACGGCGGGTTTCGCCTTTGCACAGCACGATTTGCGCACCGAGGGCGATCAGCAGGGGCGGCGAGTCACCAATCGGCGAGGCGTTGCCGATGTTGCCGCCCAGGGTGCCTTGGTTGCGGATCTGCAAGGACGCGAAGCGGTGCAGCAATTCACCGAAGTCCGGGTACTCGGCGTTCAAGGCCTCGTAGCAATCGGACAGGGACGTGGCGGCGCCGATTTCCAGGCGATCGTCAAAGCGGTCGATGCGCTTCATCTCGGCGACGTTGCCGACGTAGATCATCACCGGCAGGGTGCGGTGGAACTGCGTGACTTCCAGCGCCAGGTCAGTACCGCCGGCCAGCAGGCGGGCCTGTGGATAAGCGTCGTAGAGGTCGGCCAGGTCGGCCACGGTCAGCGGCACCAGGCAGCGCTTGTCGCCGCTGTTGAGTTCGCCGATATCGGTCGGGGCAATGGCTTTCAGGCGGGCGATGGTGTCGGCCTCGCGGGCGTCGAACTGGTCCGGTTGCTTGGCGCAGCAGGACTGTTCGGCGGCTTCCAGGATCGGCCGGTAGCCGGTGCAACGGCAGAGGTTGCCGGCCAGTGCTTCGTGGGCCTTGGCATGATCCGGTGCATCGCTGTTCTTTTGCAGGGCAAACAGCGACATCACGAAACCGGGGGTGCAGAAGCCGCATTGCGAGCCGTGGCACTCGACCATGGCTTTCTGCACGCTGTGCAGTTCACCTTTGTGCTTGAGGTCTTCGACGCTGATCAGTTGCTTGCCGTGCAGGGACGACACGAAGGTCAGGCACGAGTTGAGGCTGCGATAGCGAATGTGTTCGCGGCCGTCGTCATCGGTCTGCAATTCGCCGACCACCACGGTGCAGGCGCCGCAGTCACCGCTGGCGCAGCCTTCTTTGGTGCCGGGTTTGCCCACATGGTCGCGCAGATAATTGAGCACGGTCAGGTTCGGGTCCAGGGCGTGCTCGCTACGGAGTTCCTGGTTTAGTAAAAACTGGATCACGGAAGGCCTCGCAGACTCATTATTGTTGTTAACCGATAGGAACTGAATTTAGCAGGTCTGACTTTTCGGTCAATGATTTTCTGACTTAAAGGTCAGGAAATTGCAATTTGTCGATTAACCACCTGTTCCTTAATTATTGTCGCTGGTTCGATAGCCTGCTTTTTTGCTTGAATTTGCTTGAATCGTGCCAAAAACCTCCGGGCGGGCACTCCGCCCTGACGCAGCAATTGCGCTACACTGCGCCGCTTGTACAGATCAAAGAGTTTGAAGGACAACCATGACGTTCAAGGCGCCGGACAGCCTCGCCGAGCAAATCGCTCACCACCTCGCCGAACGCATCATTCGCGGCGAAATGAAGCCCGGAGAGCGCATCCAGGAACAGAAGGTCACGCTGGCCCTCAACGTCAGCCGCGGTTCGGTCCGCGAGGCCTTGCTGATCCTCGAGCGTCGGCACCTGATCGCGATCCTGCCGCGACGTGGCGCCCACGTCACCGAGCTCACGCCGCACAAGGTGCAGAGCCTGTGCACGCTGATGAGCGAACTCTATATCCTGCTCGGTAACTCCGTGGCCAGCGGCTGGAAAACCCAGGCCGACATGGCGCCGTTCGTGCAGATCCAGCAACGCCTGACTGCCAGCTACGAGCGTCAGGACATCCGCACTTTCGTCGACGACAGCTTCAATGTGATGCGCGCCGCGTACCCGTTCGCCAACAACCCGTACTTGCAGGAGACAGTCGAGAATCTGCAGCCGGCCATGAGCCGTGCGTATTTTCTCGCGCTGGAGCAGCGCAAAGCGTCGATGAGCGAATTCCTCGAGCTGTTCGAACGCTTGCTCGCTGCCGTGCTGGCCCGTGACTTTGTGCAGATTCGCGAAGTGCTGACGGCTTACGCCCAGCGCAGTTGCGATCTGGTGATCTCTGCCCTGACGGACGCCTGAGGGTGCGGCTCAAGTGCATCAAGCTGGCGGGGTTCAAATCCTTCGTCGACCCGACCACGGTGAACTTCCCCAGTAACATGGCGGCGGTGGTCGGGCCCAATGGCTGCGGCAAATCGAACATCATCGACGCCGTGCGCTGGGTGATGGGCGAGAGTTCGGCGAAGAACCTGCGCGGCGAATCGATGACCGACGTCATCTTCAACGGCTCCACCAGCCGCAAGCCGGTGAGCCAGGCGAGCATCGAACTGGTGTTCGACAACTCCGACGGCACCTTGCTCGGGGAGTACGCCGCTTATGCGGAAATCTCCATTCGCCGCAAAGTGACCCGCGACAGCCAGACTACCTATTACCTCAACGGCACCAAATGCCGGCGCCGCGACATCACCGACATCTTCCTCGGCACCGGCCTTGGCCCGCGCAGCTATTCGATCATCGAGCAGGGGATGATCTCCAAGCTGATCGAGTCCAAGCCCGAAGACCTGCGCAACTTCATCGAAGAAGCCGCGGGTATTTCCAAGTACAAGGAGCGCCGGCGCGAGACGGAAAACCGCATCCGCCGCACCCACGAAAACCTTGAGCGCCTGACCGACCTGCGCGAAGAGCTTGAGCGTCAGCTCGAGCGCTTGCACCGCCAGGCCGAGGCCGCCAAGAAGTATCAGGAATTCAAGGGCGAGGAGCGTCAGCTCAAGGCCCAGCTGTCGGCCCTGCGCTGGCAGGCGCTGAACGATCAGGTCGGCCAGCGTGAAGCGATCATCGGCAACCAGGAAGTTTCTTTCGAAGCCTTGGTGGCCGAACAGCGCAATGCCGACGCAAGCATCGAGCGCCTGCGTGACGGGCACCACGACCTGTCGGAACGCTTCAACCTGGTGCAGGGGCGCTTCTACTCGGTCGGCGGCGACATTGCCCGGGTCGAGCAGAGCATCCAGCACGGTCAGCAGCGTTTGCGCCAGTTGCAGGATGACCTGAAAGAGGCCGAGCGCGCGCGCCTGGAAACCGAATCGCACCTGGGCCACGACCGCACGCTGCTGCTGACCCTCGGCGAAGAGCTGGACATGCTCACCCCGGAGCAGGAAGTCACCAGCGCCGCCGCCGAAGAGGCCGCTGCCGCGCTGGAAGAATCCGAAACCACCATGCACGGCTGGCAAGAGCAGTGGGATACGTTCAACCTCACCGCCGCCGAGCCGCGCCGTCAGGCCGAAGTGCAGCAATCGCGGATCCAGCAACTGGAAACCAGCCTGGAGCGCCTGGCCGATCGCCAGAAGCGTCTTGGCGAAGAACGCGCCTTGCTCTCGGCGGACCCGGAAGACGCGGCGATCATGGCGCTCAGCGAGCAGCTCGCCGAATCCGAAGCGACGCTCGAGGATTTGCAGACCAGCGAAGAAGCACAGGTCGAAAAGCTTGAGCAGTTGCGTCAGGAACTGCAGCAAGCGCTGACCGCGCAGCAGCAGGCGCAAGGCGATTTGCAGCGCCTCAACGGTCGACTGGCTTCACTCGAAGCTTTGCAGCAAGCCGCGCTCGACCCGGGCACCGGTACCGCCGAATGGCTGCGCGAACAGAATCTTGCGAATCGCCCGCGCCTGGCAGAAGGCCTGAAGGTTGAGGCCGGTTGGGAACTGGCGGTGGAAACCGTGCTGGGCGCCGACCTGCAAGCGGTGCTGGTGGACGACTTCAACGATTTCGATCTGTCCGGGTTTGCCCAGGGCGACTTGCGCTTGCTCAGCCCGTCCAGCGATGGCGTACGGGTGCCGGGCAGCCTGCTGGACAAGGTCGAGGCGCAGCTCGATCTGTCGCCATGGCTGGGGCAGGTCAAGCCGGTGGACAGTCTCGAACAGGCCTTGGCCTTGCGCAGTCAATTGGCTGCCGGGCAGAGCCTGATCAGCCGCGACGGTTACTGGGTCGGTCGGCATTTTCTGCGGGTGCGTCGGGCCAGTGAAGCGGAAAGCGGCGTGCTCGCCCGGGGTCAGGAAATCCAGCAACTGGGCCTGGAGCGCGAAGAGCGCGAAGCCGCTGTCGAAACCCTGGAAACCCGACTGCAAAATCTCAGGGCACAGCAACGTCAGCAGGAGAACGGTCGCGAACATCTGCGCCGTTTGCTGCAGGACGAAGCGCGTCAGCAAGGTGAATTGAAGGCTCAATTGTCTGCCGGTAAGGCCAAGGCCGAACAATTGACCCTGCGCCGTACCCGCCTCGACGAAGAGCTCATCGAACTCGATGAGCAGCGAGCGCTGGAACACGAAAACATCGGCGAAGCGCGCCTGCAATTGCAGGAAGCCCTCGACAGCATGGCGCAGGACACCGAGCAGCGTGAGTTGCTGCTGGCCCAGCGCGACAGCCTGCGTGAGCGTCTGGACCGGGTGCGTCAGGAAGCGCGGCAGCACAAGGATCACGCCCATCAGCTGGCGGTGCGTCTGGGCTCGCTCAAGGCGCAGCATGATTCGACGCGCCAGGCGCTGGAGCGTCTGGAGATGCAGTCCGAGCGGCTGACCGAAAAACGCGAGCAACTGAGCCTCAATCTGGAGGAGGGCGAAGCGCCACTGGAAGAGCTGCGTTTGAAGCTCGAGGAGTTGCTCGACAAGCGCATGAGCGTCGACGAAGAGCTCAAGACCGCGCAGATCGCCCTCGAAGATGCCGACCGCGAACTGCGCGACGCCGAGAAGCGCCGCAGCCAGGCCGAACAGCAATCCCAGTTGATTCGCAGCCAGCTCGAAACCCAGCGCATGGAATGGCAAGCCCTGACCGTACGCCGCAAGACTTTGCAGGACCAATTGCTGGAAGACGGCTACGATCTCCACGGCGTACTCGCGACGCTGACTGCCGAGGCCAGCGAGAAGGAAGCTGAGGAAGAACTCGAGCGCATCGCCGCCAGGATCCAGCGTCTGGGCGCGATCAACCTGGCGGCCATCGATGAGTACCAGCAACAATCGGAGCGTAAGCGTTATCTGGATGCGCAGAACGACGATCTGGTGGAAGCCCTTGAAACCCTTGAGAACGTAATTCGCAAGATCGACAAGGAAACCCGCAACCGTTTCAAGGATACCTTTGATCAGATCAATGGCGGTTTACAGGCACTTTTCCCAAAAGTTTTCGGTGGAGGCCGCGCGTATTTGGAACTGACGGGCGAAGATCTACTCGATACAGGGGTAACAATCATGGCGCAGCCGCCAGGAAAGAAGAACAGCACCATCCATTTGCTCTCCGGCGGCGAAAAGGCCCTGACCGCATTGGCCCTGGTTTTTGCGATCTTCAAGTTGAACCCGGCGCCGTTCTGCATGCTCGATGAGGTTGACGCGCCACTGGATGACGCTAACGTTGGACGCTACGCGCGATTGGTAAAAGAGATGTCACAGACAGTGCAGTTCATCTATATCACCCACAACAAGATCGCCATGGAAATGGCCGAACAACTGATGGGTGTGACGATGCACGAACCCGGTTGTTCACGTCTGGTGGCGGTGGATGTCGAGGAGGCGATGGCGATGGTGGATGCCTGAGTCGGGGTTGTAGGAAGAGTGTTTGCGGCTTGTAGGACTCTTTTCCTGGCTTCGACTTGCTGGCCAATCGACATATTCGCGCTAGCCAACGTGGTAGACGGTGTAAAGTTGCCTTTGGTCGTGCTAGTTTAATGTCAATTTTTCGTATACGTGGGCAAAACGCCTGTCAGAACATAGAGTTGGCGCCACGTTTTAAAGCGGTTTGCAGGTTGTAAACCCCTTATTTTTCAGCATTTTTTATAGAGGCACGGGATTACATGGAAATCGGTCTGCGCGAGTGGCTGATCGTCATCGGCATTATTGTCATTGCCGGTATTCTTTTCGATGGCTGGCGCCGTATGCGCGGCGGCAAGGGAAAACTGAAGTTCCGTCTTGATCGAAGTCTGTCCAACCTGCCGGACGAGGACAGCAGCGCCGAGCTGCTGGGCCCGCCGCGCGTGCTGGACGCACATAAAGAGCCGCAACTGGACGAGCAGGATCTGCCGTCGGTGAGCATGCCGGCCCGGGAGCCTCGCGAGTCGGGCTCCAAACGCGGCAAGCGTGGCCACAGCGAGCCTTCCCAGGGCGACATGAACCTCAGCCTGGATCTGGACGGCGGCCCGAGCTTCAGCAGCCGCGACGACGATTTCCCGGACGACACCAAGTCCGCGCCAGCGGTCAACGACAAGGATCAGCCGCAAGCTGAAGAAGTGCTGGTGATCAGCGTGATCTGCCGCGACGCTGCCGGCTTCAAGGGCCCGGCGCTGTTGCAGAACATTCTGGAGAGCGGTTTGCGTTTCGGCGAGATGGATATTTTCCATCGCCACGAAAGCATGGCCGGCAACGGTGAAGTGCTGTTCTCCATGGCCAACGCCGTCAAGCCTGGCGTATTCGACCTGGACGACATCGACCACTTCAGCACCCCGGCGGTGAGTTTCTTCCTGGGTCTGCCAGGTCCTCGCCATCCGAAGCAAGCCTTCGACGTGATGGTGGCAGCGGCGCGTAAACTGTCCCAGGAGCTCAACGGTGAGCTCAAGGACGACCAGCGCAGCGTGCTGACCGCCCAGACGATCGAGCACTACCGTCAGCGCATTGTCGAGTTCGAACGCCGCGCCCTGACCCAGAAACGTTGATTGAAATGGTTGGAGCGGGCTCTTGTGGCGAGGGGGCTTGTCGGAATGCCGCACCACCCCGTTCGGCGGCGAAGCCGTCGCAATGCCGGAGAATTCGGTGTCGCGGATGGGGCTGCTTCGCAGCCCAACGGGGGCAAGCCCCCTCGCCACAAATGCAGCCCCTTGCCGGGCCGAAATATGAAAATTGAGCAGCCTCGGCTGCTCTTTTGCTTTATGAGAGAACACCCATGACCGCCGCCAAGAACCGTATTTTAGAGCTGCGCGCTGAGCTGGATCAGCACAACTATCGTTACCACGTGCTCGACGAACCGAGCATTCCGGACGCCGAATACGACCGCTTGTTCAGCGAGCTCAAGGCTCTGGAAGCGGCCAATCCCGAACTGATCACCAGCGACTCGCCAACCCAGCGAGTGGGCAGCGCGGCGCTGTCGGCGTTTACCCAGGTGCGTCACGAAGTGCCGATGCTCAGTCTCGGTAACGCCTTCGAAGAAACCGACATGCGTGAGTTCGACCGCCGGGTGACCGAAGGCCTGGACCTGCCTGCGGGCGACCTGTTCGGTGGCGGCGCAACCGTTGAATATAGCTGTGAGCCCAAGCTCGATGGCCTGGCCGTCAGCCTGCTGTATCAGGATGGCGTGCTGGTGCGCGGCGCGACCCGCGGCGATGGCACCACCGGCGAAGACATCAGCGTCAACGTGCGCACCGTACGCAACATTCCGCTCAAGCTGCACGGCACCGGCTGGCCGGCGACCTTGGAGGTGCGCGGCGAAGTGTTCATGTCCAAGGCCGGTTTCGAGCGGCTCAACGCCACGCAACTGGAAGTCGGCGGCAAGACCTTCGCCAACCCGCGCAACGCGGCGGCGGGCAGTTTGCGCCAGCTGGACTCGAAGATCACCGCCAATCGCCCGCTGGAGTTCTGCTGCTACGGCATCGGCCAGGTGTCGGCGGACATCGCCGATACGCACATCGGCAATTTGCAGCAACTCCAGGCCTGGGGCATGCCGATCAGTCATGAGTTGAAACTGGCGCACGGCATCGCCGAGTGCCTGGATTACTACCGTGACATCGGTGAGCGTCGCAGCGCGCTGCCGTATGAAATCGACGGCGTGGTGTTCAAGGTCAACAGCATTGCCTCCCAGCGCGAACTGGGTTTCCGCGCCCGTGAGCCACGTTGGGCCATCGCCCATAAATTCCCGGCGATGGAGGAGCTCACCGAGCTGCTCGATGTGGAGTTCCAGGTCGGCCGCACCGGGGCGGTGACGCCGGTGGCGCGTCTGAAACCGGTCAAGGTCGCGGGCGTCACGGTGGCCAACGCCACGTTGCACAACATGGACGAAGTCGCGCGCCTGGGCCTGATGATCGGCGACACGGTGATCATCCGCCGTGCCGGTGACGTGATTCCGCAAGTGGTGCAAGTGGTCATGGAGCGTCGTCCGGAAAACGCCCGGCCAGTACAGATTCCCGAGCAATGTCCGGTGTGCGGTTCCCATGTCGAGCGCACGCAACTGATCAAGCGCAGCAAGGGTCGCGAGACGGTCAGTGAAGGCGCGGTGTATCGCTGCGTCGGCCGGCTGGCCTGTGGCGCGCAGCTCAAACAGGCCATCATTCACTTCGTTTCCCGGCGCGCCATGGACATCGAGGGTCTGGGCGAGAAGAGCGTCGAGCAGTTGGTGGACGAAGGCCTGGTGAGATCGCCGGCCGATCTGTACGCCCTGACGTTCGAGCAGATCGTCGATCTGGAAGGCTTTGCCGAGCTGTCGAGCAAGAACCTGCTCGGCGCCATCGAAGACAGCAAGAAGCCGGGCCTGGCACGGTTCATCTACGCCCTCGGCATTCCCGATGTCGGCGAGGAGACGGCCAAGGTTCTGGCCCGCTCCCTGGGTTCGCTGGAACGGGTACAGCAGGCCTTGCCGCAGGTGCTGACGTACTTGCCGGACGTCGGGCTGGAAGTCGCGTACGAGATCCACAGCTTCTTCGAGGACGCGCACAACCAGCAGGTGATCACCGATTTGCTGAGGCATGGCATGCAGATTCAGGACCAGGGCGAGCTTGGCGCCGAGTTTGCGGCCAGTACTACCTTGGGCGGTTTCCTCGACAAATTGCACATCCCTTCGGTGGGGCCGGGTGGGGCGCAGAAACTGGCGGACAAGTTCGGTTCGCTGCAGGCGGTGATCGGCGCGGATTGGCTCGATATGCGCCAGGCGCTGCCGGAGAAACAGGCCAATTCGGTGCGCGAGTTCTTTGCGGTTGAGGCCAATCGCCAATTGGCCGAAGCGGCGGAGAAGCAACTGGCCGATTTCGGCATGCACTGGCAGAGCGAAAAGAAGGTCGTCGAAGGCTTGCCACTGGCCGGGCAGACCTGGGTGCTGACCGGCTCCCTGGAACTGATGAGCCGCGATGTGGCCAAGGACAAGCTCGAAAGCCTCGGCGCCAAGGTCGCCGGCTCGGTGTCGGCCAAGACCCATTGCGTGGTGGCTGGGCCGGGTGCCGGTTCGAAGTTGACCAAGGCCAATGAGCTGGGGCTGAAGGTGCTGGATGAAGAGGCACTTATCAAAACGTTGCGCGAGTATGGCAAGACCGATTAAAGGCGCGATTTAAATGTGGGAGCGAGCTTGCTCGCGATGAGGGCGTTACTGCCGACATTAATATTGGCTGATCTGCCGCCATCGCGAGCAAGCTCGCTCCCACAGGTGTTGCGCTCGACTTGCTATCAGGTGCAAGCATTCCATTCGCACCATGGGAGCAATCATTTCTTGGAAATGATCTAGTCTTGGCAAGCCCCAGGGAGAGATCGCCATGTACCCTTTCTTCGAGCAACTCAGCTCGCGCATCGCCGCGCCGTTCATGGGCGAAAGCTCGCGCAACAGCAAGGTCTGGTCCTGTCGTTGCGGGCAGTCGCTGTTCTTTCGCAACAGCCAGTGCCTGGCCTGTTCGGCGGCGTTGGGTTATCAGCCGGAGCGGAGTCGCTTGTCTGCGCTGCAACCGGGTGTGCAGGCAGGCATCTGGTGGCTGGATGCCGATCCCGGGGCGGGCCTGTTTCGACGCTGCGCCAATCTCGACTCCCCGGCGGCCTGTAATTGGTTGCTGCCAGCCAATGACCGTGACGTCTTGTGCATTGCCTGCAGCCTCAATCGCACCATTCCTGACCTATCGATAGCCGACAACCACGAGCGCTGGCGCAAGGTGGAAACCGCCAAGCGGCGTCTGGTGGCGCAACTGCTCAGCCTGGGGTTACAGGTGATTCCCAAAGCCGTCGATGAAGACACGGGCCTTGCCTTCGATTTCATCGGCGTGGATCTCGAAGGCAAACCGCCCACGACCGGGCACGCCAATGGCCTGGTCACCCTCGATATCAAGGAGGCCGACGATGCGCACCGCGAGCAGGTGCGAGTGCAAATGCACGAACCCTATCGCACGCTGCTCGGGCATTTTCGTCACGAAGTCGGGCACTACTACTGGGATCGATTGATCGCCCATGGCCAGTGGCTTGAGCCTTTTCGCGGATTGTTCGGCGATGAGCGCGCCAGCTATGCCGAAGCCCTCGAGCGGCATTATCAGCAGGGCGCACCGCTCGACTGGCAGCAGCACTACGTCAGCGCCTACGCCACCATGCATCCGTGGGAAGACTGGGCGGAAACCTGGGCGCATTACCAGCACATGATGGATGCGGTGGACACCGCGCTGGGGTTTGGCATGAGTGCCCGGGAAATGGACTTCGACTATCAGCCGTTTCCACCTCAAACCCTTTACGATCCGCAGCATCCCGGCGGCGCGGCGTTCCTGTCGTTCGTCAATGCCTGGATCGAACTGGCGGGCATGCTCAACGAATTGTCACGCAGCATGGGGCAGCCGGATTTCTATCCGTTCGTCCTGCCGCCAGCGGTCATTGCCAAGCTGCACTTTATTCACCTGGTGATTCAGCAGGAGGGCGGCAGGGCGGACGAGGTGCTTGAGGCGCAATAGCAAGTGCTTGAAGCCCCTCATGTTTTTAATCCGAAACCAACGGTTGTAACTTCGCCTCAGATAGGTACAATGGCGCGGCTCGCCGACAGGTGAGCGTCGTTATGGTGACCCTATCGGTCCCCCCGCAACGATCAACCGTGAACCCGGTCAGGCCTGGAAGGGAGCAGCCGCAGCGGTGACATTGTGTGCCGGGGTGTGGCTGGTAGGGTTACCACCTTAACGCCACGCGAGTGTTCTCTCGCGTTATCTTTCTGAATTAAGGCTTTCGCTAGCTGCCAGGATCTTGTCCGGGGCGGTTTTTTTCCGTTTGCGGTTTATCCACAGCCGCAGGCTCGCCACCGATATACAGCCGAACAACCTCATCGATCTCCCCGGACATCTTCATCCGCGCCAGGGTGCGCAGGATGCTCTGCACCGGGATCTTCGGGTCGTTGCGGACGTAGCAACCGATTTGGTTTTCCTGCAGCACTGCCACGCCTTGCAGTTGCTGCTCCGGCAGCAGGCGGTGATTGAACCAGTCCAGGCTCCATTGATTGCTGACGGCATAGCGATTGCGGCCGGCCAGGAGCTTTTCCAGCACTTGTTCCTGATTGCGTGCGTCGTCGCGCTGCAGTTGGCCGGTGTCGAACAGCGGCTGCAGGGTCGGGTAGCTGTAACCGAGCACGGTGCCAATGGGCTGTTGCGGCAAGTCGGCGGGGTTGACTGCGCCGGGTGGCGCATGCCGGGTGATCAACACGTCAGGTTGAATGAAGAGCGGGATGCTCCAGAGATAATCGTCAGGCTGATCGGGCAGCCACGATTGCGCGGCATAACAGCGGACATCGACCTCGCCTTGCGCCATGGCGTTTTCCACCCGCCCGCGAGGCAATACATGGAATTCGGCCGGCACGCCGACCTGGGTCGCGAGGCTGAGCATCACGTCATACAGGATGCCCTGGGTCGGCTTGCCCCGTTCAAGCTGCACCATGGGCATGGTCCAGCTGTCGGATATCACGAAGCGCAGCGGTGCTTGCGCAGCCACGCCGTCCAGGCTGATCAACAGCAATGCCCCCAAGGCCAGCCGCATAAACACTCCGTTAAAAGCCCCCGATGTGCAGCTTAGCCACAATACACGAGCGCACCGGATGCAATTTGTCCCTTGCTCCGCTAGCATTAGCCGCTTCTGCTTCCTTCGCTGCGACGGTTTTCGATGAGTTATCAGGTTCTTGCACGTAAATGGCGTCCGCGCTCGTTCCGCGAAATGGTCGGCCAGACCCATGTGCTCAAGGCTCTGATCAATGCCTTGGACAGCCAGCGGCTGCACCACGCCTATCTCTTTACCGGTACCCGTGGGGTCGGCAAGACCACCATCGCGCGGATCATTGCCAAATGCCTTAACTGCGAGACAGGTATCACTTCGACCCCCTGTGGCGAATGTTCGGTGTGTCGCGAAATCGACGAAGGCCGCTTTGTCGACCTGATCGAGATCGACGCCGCGAGCCGCACCAAGGTCGAAGATACCCGCGAATTGCTCGACAACGTGCAGTACGCCCCGAGCCGCGGGCGCTTCAAGGTCTACCTGATCGACGAAGTGCACATGCTCTCCAGCCATTCCTTCAACGCACTGCTCAAAACCCTTGAAGAGCCGCCACCCTACGTCAAGTTCATCCTGGCGACCACTGACCCGCAGAAACTTCCTGCAACGATTCTGTCGCGGTGCCTGCAGTTCTCCCTGAAGAACATGACGCCGGAACGCGTTGTCGAGCACCTGACCCACGTACTGGGTGTCGAGAATGTGCCGTTCGAAGACGATGCGCTGTGGCTGCTGGGCCGTGCCGCCGACGGGTCGATGCGTGATGCCATGAGCCTGACCGACCAGGCGATTGCCTTCGGTGAAGGCAAGGTCATGGCCGCCGACGTGCGGGCGATGCTCGGGACCCTCGATCACGGGCAGGTCTACGACGTCCTGCATGCCCTGATCGAAGGCGATGCCAAGGCGTTGCTCGAAGCCGTCCGCCATCTGGCCGAACAAGGCCCGGACTGGAACGGCGTGCTTTCGGAAATTCTCAATGTGCTGCACCGCGTTGCCATCGCCCAGGCCTTGCCGGAAGGTGTCGATAACGGTCACGGCGACCGCGATCGCGTGCTGGCACTGGCCCAGGCGTTGCCGGCCGAAGACGTGCAGTTCTACTACCAGATGGGCCTGATCGGGCGCCGCGACCTGCCGCTGGCGCCGGATCCCCGGGGCGGTTTTGAAATGGTGTTGCTGCGGATGCTGGCGTTCCGGCCCGCAGACACCGCGGATGCCCCGAGGCAACCGCTAAAGCCAGTGGGGATCAGCCAGGCCACAGTTGATTCCGCAAACTCAGTGGCTGCCGCGCCGGTTGTTGCGCCGGTAGTCGCTGCGGCCGTTGCACCGATAGCGGCTGCGCCAGTGGCAGCTCCAGCTCCAGCGCCTGCACCGGAACCGGTTGCGCCGGTCGTTGTGCCAGAACCTGCGCCTGTGCCTGTGGTTGAAGCGGTCGTGGTCGAAGAGGTTGTCGACCTGCCGTGGAATGACCCGGTCGAGCCAGCGCCCGTCCAGCAACCGGCGGCAGAGCCGGTGCTGGAAACCGCCAGCGAACAACCCGAATTACCGCCAATGCCGTTGCCGACGCCGGACAGCGTGGTGCCGGACGCCCCGGAGTGGGCCGCCGCGCCGATCCCGGAACCTTCGGTGGCCGACGTCGATGCCGCGACGCCGGGCATGGACCTGGATGACGAGCCGCCGCTGGACGAGGATTACATCGAGCCGGACATGGATTCGGCCTACAGTTACCTTGACGAGCTGGCCAGCGAGCATGCCGCCGACCCGGCTCCGGAGCCCGAGCCTGAACCCGCGGCGATGCCGGCCACCGGTCTGGCCCTGCAATGGCTGGAGCTGTTCCCGAAATTGCCGATCTCCGGCATGACCGGCAGTATCGCCGCCAACTGCACGCTGATCGCGGTCGATGGCGACAATTGGCTGATGCACCTGGACCCGGCCCACAGTGCCTTGTTCAACGCCACTCAACAGCGTCGCCTCAACGATGCGCTGAACCAGTATCACCAGCGCACGCTGACCCTGAGCATCGAGCTGATCAAGCCCGAGCAGGAAACCCCGGCACAAGCGGCTTCGCGCCGCCGCGCCAACCGTCAGCGCGAGGCGGAGGAATCGATCCACGGTGATCCGTTCATCCAGCAAATGATGCAGCAGTTCGGTGCGGTGGTCCGTAACGATACTATTGAACCTGTCGACGCCCTGGTCACTCAGGGCTAATAACTGAAGGCACCTGGCCGCATGGGCCGGGCGCTGTTTTAATCCAAGTACTTTTGAGGTGATTACCATGATGAAAGGTGGCATGGCCGGCCTGATGAAGCAGGCGCAGCAGATGCAGGAAAAAATGGCCAAGATGCAGGAAGAACTGGCCAACGCCGAAGTCACCGGTAAGGCCGGTGGCGATATGGTCACCGTGGTGATGACCGGTCGTCATGACGTCAAGAGCGTGACCATCGACCCAAGCCTGGTCGAAGGCATGAGCGAAGACGACAAGGAAATGCTGGAAGCGGTCATCGCATCCGCGGTCAACGATGCCGTGCGCAAGATCGAAGCCAACAGCCAGGACAAAATGGGCAGCATGACTGCCGGCATGCAACTGCCGCCGGGCATGAAACTGCCATTCTGATTCGCCTTCAGGCGGCAGATGAGTTACAAAAATGCCAGGCATAGCGCCTGGCATTTTTGTTTCTGGCTGACAGGGATGCGGTGCCTGTGAAGTCGCCTTCGCGAGCAAGTCGGATCGCCGCACCGCCGCTCCCACAGGGGATTGCATTCCAAATGTGGGAGCGGGCTTGCTCGCGAAGAATTCGCCTCGGTCTTGCTGAATAAACATCGAACGCCATACCGCCACAAAGGTCTGCTCCCTACATCACTGAACCTCATCGATCACAGGAGACGCTGCCATGTCCGACCCCATGACCCTCAATCAACGCATTGTCCTGGCTTCTCGCCCGGTGGGCGCGCCAACGCCGGAAAACTTCCGTATGGAGCGGGTGGCGCTGCCGGACCTGGCCGACGGTCAGGTGCTGCTCAAGACCGTTTTCCTGTCGCTGGATCCCTACATGCGCGGTCGCATGAGTGACGCACCGTCCTACGCCGCACCGGTGGAAATCGGCGAAGTCATGACCGGGGGCGCTGTCAGCCGGGTTGAGCGTTCGCTGAATCCGAAGTTTCAGGAAGGTGACCTGGTGGTCGGTGCCACCGGTTGGCAAAGCCACAGCATCAATGACGGTCGCAGCATCATTCCGATTCCCGCGCTGCCAAGCCCTTCGATGGCCCTCGGGGTGCTGGGGATGCCGGGCATGACCGCGTACATGGGCCTGATGGACATCGGCCAGCCGAAGGCCGGCGAAACCCTGGTGGTCGCAGCGGCGTCCGGGGCGGTGGGCTCGGTGGTCGGCCAGGTGGCAAAGATCAAGGGGTTGCGCGTGGTCGGTGTGGCGGGCGGTGCGGAAAAGTGCCGTTATGTGGTCGACGAGTTGGGCTTCGACGCCTGCATCGACCACAAGAGCCCGGACTTTGCCGACGAACTGGCGCAAGCCTGTCCCAAGGGCATCGACATCTATTATGAAAACGTCGGCGGCAAGGTATTCGACGCCGTGGTGCCATTGCTCAATCCCAAGGCACGGATTCCGCTGTGTGGCTTGATCGCGTCCTATAACGCCCATGAGGCGCCGAGCGGCCCGGATCGCCTGCCACTGTTGCAGCGCACCCTGTTGACCAAGCGGGTACGCATCCAGGGCTTCATCGTGTTCGATGACTATGGTGATCGCCAGCCGGAATTCCTCAGTGCCATGGCGCCCTGGGTACGCGATGGCAAGGTGAAGTTCCGCGAAGACGTGGTCGATGGCCTGGAACAGGCGCCCGATGCGTTTATCGGCCTGCTGGAAGGGCGCAACTTCGGTAAATTGGTGGTTCGGGTTTCCCGGGACTGAGTAATTCACGCTGCAATTTGACGCTCAACCGAGGCGCGGGTATAAACCGCGTCTCGTTGTTTTGTCGGACTTTTCCACCATGAGCTTCAGCCCTTTGATTCGCCAACTGATCGACGCCCTGCGAATTCTGCCAGGCGTGGGTCAGAAAACCGCCCAGCGCATGGCGTTGCAGTTGCTCGAGCGTGACCGCAGCGGCGGCTCGCGCCTGGCGCTGGCCCTGAGCCAGGCCATGGAAGGGGTCGGTCACTGCCGCTTGTGCCGTACGTTGACGGAAGATGATTTGTGCCCGCAATGCGCCGATACCCGTCGCGACGACACCTTGCTCTGCGTGGTGGAAGGGCCGATGGACGTCTATGCGGTGGAGCAGACCGGTTTTCGCGGGCGCTATTTCGTGCTCAAGGGGCATCTGTCGCCGCTTGATGGTCTGGGTCCGGAGGCCATCGGCATCCCGCAATTGATGGCACGGATCGAGGAGGCCGGCACCTTCACCGAAGTCATCCTGGCCACCAACCCGACCGTGGAAGGTGAAGCCACGGCGCACTACATCGCCCAATTGCTCAGCAGCAAAGGCCTGATCGCTTCGCGCATCGCCCATGGCGTACCGCTGGGTGGCGAACTGGAGCTGGTGGATGGCGGGACGCTGGCGCATTCGTTTGCCGGGCGTAAGCCGATTTCGCTCTGAGTTCATGTGGCGTCCATGCTGACGCCATCGCGAGCAAGCTCGCTCCCACATTGGTTTTGTGTGCACCGCAGAACCCCTGTGGGAGCGAGCTTGCTCGCGATGCGGTCCGTCTGAATGACACAATCCTGTTGAAAACCAAGCAAGCGCTCGGTTAACTTCACTGACCCCTTCAGTGGAGCTCGCCGATGTCTGCCTTTCAGGAATACTTCGACCCCAGCCACCAATTGGTCCGTGACAGCGTCAGACGTTTCGTCGAGCGCGAGATTCTTCCCGACATCTCGCAGTGGGAAGAAGCCGAAAGCTTTCCTCGCGAGCTCTACCTCAAGGCCGGCGCGGCGGGGATTCTCGGCATCGGGTACCCGGAGGCCTACGGAGGCAGCCACGAAGGGGATCTGTTCGCCAAGGTTGCCGCCAGTGAAGAGTTGATGCGCTGCGGCTCAGGCGGGTTGGTCGCCGGCCTGGGGTCGCTGGATATCGGCTTGCCGCCCATCCTCAAGTGGGCCCGACCCGAAGTGCGGGATCGAGTGCTGCCCCAGGTGCTGTCGGGAGAGAAGATCAGCGCCCTGGCCATCACCGAGCCTGGCGGTGGCTCCGACGTCGCCAACCTGCAAACCCGAGCGGTGCGCGACGGCGATTTCTACCGGGTCAGTGGCAGCAAGACCTTTATCACCAGCGGCGTGCGCGCGGATTTCTACACGGTTGCCGTGCGAACGGGCGAACCGGGTTTCGGTGGCATCAGCCTGTTACTGATCGAGAAGGGCACACCGGGTTTCACCGTAGGACGGCAGCTGAAGAAAATGGGCTGGTGGGCGTCAGACACCGCTGAACTGTTCTTCGATGATTGCCCAGTGCCCGCAGGCAATCTGATCGGCGCAGAGAACATGGGTTTTGCCTGCATCATGGGCAACTTCCAGAGCGAACGCCTGGCCTTGGCATTGATGGCCAACATGACCGCACAGCTGGCGCTGGAAGAGAGCCTGAAATGGGCGCGCGAGCGCGAAGCCTTTGGCAAACCGATCGGCAAGTTTCAGGTGATCAAGCATCGCCTCGCCGAGATGGTGACCGCGCTGGAGGTGTCCCGGGAGTTCACATACCGCCAGGCCGCGAAAATGGCGGCGGGGCAGAGTGTGATCAAGGAGATTTCCATGGCCAAGAATTTTGCGACGGATACTGCGGACCGGATCGTGAACGATGCGGTGCAGATACTCGGAGGGCTGGGTTACATGCGCGAGAGCCTGGTGGAGCGGCTGTACCGCGATAACCGCATCCTGTCGATTGGCGGCGGGACGCGGGAGGTGATGAACGAGATCATCAGCAAGCAGATGGGGCTGTAATCGGCGGTGTGGCGGCTGACGCCATTCGCGAGCAAGCCCGCTCCCACACTTGACCGCGTACTGTCAGGAAGAATGCAATTCACTGTGGGAGCGGGCTTGCTCGCGAAGGCGTCAGTACAGGCGCCAGATTATTTATCAGTCAACGCAAACTGCGTCAGGCAGAACGTAGGAATGCCCATGTCTTCCAGACGCTGCGAGCCACCCAGTTCCGGCAGATCGATGATCGCCGCCGCTTCATGCACCCGGGCGCCCATGCGGCGGATCAGGTTGGCGGCGGCAATCAGGGTGCCGCCGGTGGCGATCAGGTCATCGAACATCACCACCGAATCCCCCTCGCACAGGCTGTCGGCGTGCACTTCCAGGAAGGCTTCGCCGTATTCGGTCGCATAGCCCTCGGCCAGCACGTCGGCTGGCAGCTTGCCTTGCTTGCGGAACAGCACCAGCGGCTTGTTCAACTGATAAGCCAGTACCGAACCGATCAGGAAGCCACGGGCGTCCATCGCGCCGATGTGGGTGAAGTCAGCCTCGACATAACGGTGGGCGAAGCTGTCCATCACCAGGCGCAGGGCCGTGGGCGACTGGAACAGCGGGGTGATGTCGCGAAAGATCACACCCGGTTTCGGGAAGTCGATGACAGGGCGGATGAGGGATTTGATGTCGAAGGAGTCGAAGACCATCGTCGTGGTGTCCTGGCAGGGCTGCAAACGACGCAGTATAACGGCGGCTGACCCGTTTCGCTCAGCCGCAACGTTTTGTTTCAGCCTTCCAGTGAGCCACCGGCCAGGGCGCACAGCTGGATCGGGTCGATAATCCGGATTTCCTTGCCTTCTGCCGCAATCAGCTCGTTTTGCTGGAAGCGGGTAAAGACGCGGGACACGGTTTCCACCGCCAGGCCCAGGTAGTTGCCGATTTCGTTACGCGACATGCTCAGGCGGAACTGATTGGCGGAAAAACCCCGGGCGCGGAAACGTGCCGAAAGGTTGACCAGGAAGGTGGCGATGCGTTCGTCGGCGGTCTTTTTCGACAACAGCAGCATCATCTGCTGGTCGTCACGGATTTCGCGACTCATCACCCGCATCAGCTGACGGCGCAACTGCGGCAATTGCAGGGCCAGTTCGTCGAGACGCTCGAAAGGAATTTCACACACCGAGGTGGTTTCCAGGGCTTGTGCCGACACAGGGTGCTTTTCCGTGTCCATGCCTGACAGACCGACCAGTTCGCTGGGCAGGTGGAAGCCGGTGAGCTGTTCTTCACCGGTGTCGCTCAGGCTGAAGGTCTTGAGGGCGCCAGAACGGACCGCGTAGACAGAATCGAAGGTATCGCCCTGACGGAACAGAAATTCGCCTTTTTTCAGCGGCCGGCCACGTTTGACGATTTCGTCCAGCGCATCCATGTCTTCCAGATTCAGCGAAAGTGGCAGGCAAAGAGGGGCCAGGCTGCAATCCTTGCAATGGGCTTGATTATGAGCGCGCAGTTTTACTGGCTCGGACATTTCTTCAATCCTTGTGGGAATTCACACATAAGACGTAAGGGTAACTCACCATA
Source organism: Pseudomonas sp. BF-B-30 (assembly GCF_019956305.1). Classification (NCBI taxonomy): domain Bacteria; kingdom Pseudomonadati; phylum Pseudomonadota; class Gammaproteobacteria; order Pseudomonadales; family Pseudomonadaceae; genus Pseudomonas; species Pseudomonas sp. BF-B-30. Next base: position 129,048 of record NZ_JAHBDG010000001.1, read on the forward strand.
GGATATCGAGGCCAGTCTGGGGCGCTAGCTTGCAGAATTAGATTACCCGTGAAAATCGCTGGCGACTGTGTTGTTCCAGGTACGCGTCGAACACCATGCACACCGAGCGCACCAACAGTCGCCCGGCGGGCAGGACGGTGATCCTGTTGCGATCGAGTTCGATCAGCCCGTCTTTGGCCATGTATTGCAACTGGGGCCAGAGATCGCCGAAATAGCCTTGGAAATCGATGTTGAAGGCCTGCTCGATGTCAGCGTATTCGAGACTGAAATTGCAGATCAATTGCTGGATGACCGCACGCCGCAGCCGGTCATCGGCATTGCACAGCAGGCCGCGGCTGGTGGCCAGTTGCATGGATGCGAGCGCGTTCTGGTACTGGTTCAGGTCGCTGCTGTTCTGGCAGTACAGGTGGCCGATCTGGCTGATCGCCGACACGCCGAGGCCGATCAGATCGCAATGACCGTGGGTGGTGTAGCCCTGGAAATTGCGTTGCAGGGTCGATTCTTCCTGGGCAATCGCCAGCTCATCGTCGGGCAGGGCGAAGTGGTCCATGCCGATGTAGCGGTAGCCGGCGCTGATCAGTTGCTCGATGGTGCGCTGCAGCATTTCCAGTTTCTGCGCAGGTGTCGGCAGTTCATCGCTGTTGATGCGCCGCTGGGGCATGAAGCGTTCCGGCAAGTGGGCGTAGTTGAACACCGATAATCTGTCCGGTTGCAGGCGGATGACCTCTTCCACGGTGCGGGCGAAATTCTCCGGTGTCTGTCTCGGCAGGCCGTAGATCAGGTCGATATTGATCGAGCGAAACTGCAAGGTGCGGGCGGCATCGATTACCGCGCGGGTTTCTTCCAGGCTTTGCAGGCGATTGACTGCACGTTGCACGGCCGGGTCGAGGTCTTGCAGGCCGATGCTGACCCGATTGAAACCCAGTTCCCGCAGCAGGCCCATGGTCGACCAGTCGGCCTCACGCGGGTCGATCTCGATGCCGTAGTCGCCGGAGTCGTCGTTCAGCAAATTGAAGTGTTTGCGCAAGTGCGCCATCAATTGGCGCAGTTCGTCGTGGCTGAGAAAGGTCGGCGTGCCGCCACCGAAGTGCAGTTGCTCGACTTTCTGCGTGGGGTCGAGGTGGCAGGCGATCAACTGGATTTCCTGTTCCAGGCGCTGCAAGTACGGCTGCGCCCGCCCGCGATCCTTGGTGATGACCTTGTTGCAGGCGCAGTAATAGCAAATGTTCGCGCAGAACGGCACGTGCACGTACAGCGACAACGGGCGTTGGGCCTTGCGGCTGTCGCGCAGGGCATGAAACAGGTCGAAGGTGCCGACTTGGCTGTTGAATTGCACGGCGGTCGGGTACGAGGTGTAGCGTGGTCCCGCCAGGTCATAACGGCGGATCAGATCGGTGTCCCAACGAATGGCGTCGAGCATCATGCGGGCATTCCCCCGGATAGGCTGGCAGTGTCGGCCACTTTATGCGAGGGCGGGGTGGGGGATCTTGATTTGCATCAAGGGTCAAGAATTGTGGTGTCTGTGCCGGCCTCTTCGCGAGCAAGCCCGCTCCCACAGGGAAACGCATTTCAGATGTGGGAGCGGGCTTGCTCGCGAAGGGGTGCGCCGCCGATCTAGTGACCCATCAACCAGTGCTGATGCGGTCCCGGCAGTGTCCAGATACCAAACAACATCACCAGCATCCCGCCCGCCATCCGCACGCTGCGCTTGCGCAACAGTGCGGTGATGCGCTCGGCGGCAAGGCCTGTCGCCAGCAGCACCGGCCAGGTGCCGAGCCCGAACGCGAGCATCAACAATGCGCTGTCCAGCGCGTTGCCCTGGCTGGCCGACCATAGCAAGGTGCTGTAGACCAGGCCGCACGGCAGCCAGCCCCAGAGCGCGCCCAACAGCAGCGCGCGCGGAACGTTCGACACCGGCAGTAACCGGTTGGCGACTGGCTGGATGTGCCGCCACAGGCCTCGACCGAGGCTTTCGATACGGGTCAGGCCGCTCCACCAGCCGGCCAGGTACAGGCCCATGGCAATCAGCAGCAAGCCGGCGAGGATGCGCAGGAACATCGCCGCCGGGCTGCTGGCCACGGCCCATCCGGCCAGGCCGATCAGCAGTCCGGCACAGGCATAGCTCAGAATCCGGCCCAGGTTATAGGCCAGCAGCAGACGAAAGCGGCGGCTGCGTTGCTCCTTGGGAATCGCCAGGGTCAGCGCGCCCATCAAGCCGCCGCACATGCCCAGGCAATGGCCGCCGCCGAGCAAGCCGAGGATCACCGCAGACACCAGCAGTGGCGTCAATTCAAGCATGGGGCGGGGCCTTGTCGTCCGTTTTGGCCGTTTGGCCGCTGGCCTCGTCGACGGCGGCAGTGTGGTTCGGGTCCTGGTCGTCGAACAGGATGCTGTGGGCCGGGCCGTCAAGGTCGTCGTACTGACCGCTGTCCACCGCCCAGAAGAAGATATAGACGGCGATGGCCACGATCAGCAGCGCAGCGGGAATCATCACGTAAAGAGCTGGCATCTGGACTCCATGCCCGCGCGGCTCAGGCCGGCAGCGGGCGGGTTTCTGGCGTGGTGCCGGGGGCGGGCGCGCTCGGCATGCGAGTCAGGCGCAGCGCGTTCAACACCACGGTCAACGAACTGATCGACATGCCCACCGCCGCCCATACCGGAGTGATCCAGCCGAGGGCGGCAAAGGGCAACATGAGGCCATTGTACAACCCGGCCCACAGAAGGTTCTCGATAATGACCCGACGGGTGCGCCGCGCCAGGCTGAAGGCTTGCACCAGCGCGTCGAGGCGGTTGGACAGCAGCACGGCGTCGGCACTGGTTTTCGCCAGGTCGGTGGCCGAGCCCATGGCGACGCTGATATCCGCAGCCGCCAGCACCGGCACGTCATTGACCCCGTCACCGAGCATCAACACCTTGCGACCTTCCTTGTGCAGTTGTTGCAGGACCTGCAGTTTATCGTCCGGACGCAAGCCGCCGCGGGCTTCATCGATACCCAGTTCCGCGGCCACGCTGGCGACCATCGGCGAGCTGTCGCCGGACAGCAGCAGCGTGCGCCAGCCACGGGCCTTGCACGCGGCGAGCAGCGCGGGCGCATCGGCACGCAAGCGATCATCGAGGACGAGCCAGGCCAGCGGCCCCTCGCTGTCGCCCAGTAGCAGCCATTGGCCGGGTTCTTCGGGCATCGATGGCACCATGGCGCCGCTGAGTTCGCAGACAAAACCCGGTTGGCCGATACGCAGACGCCGCCCATCAACCAGCCCCTCCAGGCCAAGGCCCGGTGTGCTGTGGACTTCTTCGGCAGCCGTCGGCGCACGACCGAAAGCGCGGGCGATCGGATGTTCGGAGCGGTTTTCCAGGGCGGCAGCGAGGCTCAGGCATTGATCGCTGTCGAGCGCGCCGAGGGGGCGGATCGAGCGCAGCGCCAGGCGTCCTTCGGTGAGGGTGCCGGTCTTGTCGAAAATCACCGTGTCGATCTGGTTCAGGCCTTCCAGCACATGGCCGCGGGTCAGCAACAGACCGAGTTTGTGCAGTGTGCCGGTGGCGGCGGTGAGGGCGGTCGGCGTCGCCAGCGACAAGGCGCACGGGCAGGTCGCCACCAGCATCGCCAGCACGATCCAGAAGGCTCGCGAGGCATCCAGCTGCCACCACAACAGGCCAATCGCGGCGGCAGCGATCAGCGACAACAGCAGGAACCATTGCGCGGCGCGGTCGGCGATTTCCGCCAGGCGCGGTTTTTCGGCCTGGGCTCGATCGAGCAGGCGAACGATGGCTGAGAGGCGAGTGTCCTGGCCCAGGGCCTGGACCTCGACGGTCAGTGCGCCTTCGACGTTCATTGTGCCGGCGGTGACCGCGTCGCCGAGGGTGCGTGGTTGCGGCAGGTATTCGCCGGTCAGCAGCGACTCGTCGACACTCGACTGGCCGTCGAGGATCTTGCCGTCAGCCGGGAGAATGGCACCCGGATGAACCAGCACCTGATCGCCGACACGCAGTTCACTGAGCAGAATGCGTTCGCTCTGGCTGTCGGCTGTCAATCGCAGGCACGAGGCAGGCAATAGATTCACAAGCTGCGCGGTGGCGGCGGCGGTGCGCTCGCGGGCGCGGCGTTCCAGATAACGCCCGGCCAGCAGGAACAGGGCAAACATGCCGACGGCATCGAAATACAGTTCGCCGACCCCGGTGATGGACGTCCAGATCCCGGCAATGTAGGCGCTGCCGATGGCCAGCGACACCGAAACGTCCATGGTCAGGTGGCGGGTGCGCAGATCGCGCATGGCGCCTTTGAAGAACGGCGCGCAGCTGTAGAACACAATCGGGGTGGTGAGGAACAGCGCGACCCAGCGCAGGATGGTGTGCAGTTCGGGGCTGAGGTCGATGTTGAATTCAGGCCAGGTGGCCATGGTTGCCATCATCGCCTGGAACCACAGCAGACCGGCCACGCCGAGCTGGCGCAGGGCCAGGCGGTTTTCGCTGGCCAGTTGTTCGCTGGCCCGGTCGGCCTGATACGGGTGTGCGGCGTACCCGATGTGACGCAGCTCGCTGAGGACCTGGCTCAGCGGCAACTGCCCATCGGCCCAGCGTACGTGCAGGCGATGGTTGGACAGGTTCAGGCGCGCTTCGGCCACCGCCGGCAAGGTGCGCAGGTGTTTTTCGATCAGCCAGCCGCAGGCCGCGCAGCTGATGCCTTCCATCAGCAGCGTGGTTTCGGCCAGTTCGCCATCGTGGCGGACAAAGGGCTGCTGCACATCGGCGCGGTCGTACAGCGCCAGTTCATCCACCAGTTGCACCGGCAGCGCTTCAGGGTTGGCCGAGGCTTCGCTGCGGTGCTGGTAATAGCTTTCCAGGCCACCGGCGACAATGGCCTCGGCCACGGCCTGGCAACCTGGGCAGCAGAATTCGCGGGTTTGCCCCAGGACCGCAGCGGTGAAGCGGCTGCCGGCCGGGACGGGCAGGGCGCAGTGGTAGCAGGGGAGTGGCGTGGTGGTCATGGAGTATTCACTAGTACTGCTGAATCTCTATCGTCGGATAGGGCCTCATCGCGAGCAAGCTCGCTCCCACAGGGATCAACTGTGGGAGCGAGCTTGCTCGCGATGCGCGAAGCGCGGCTTTACTTCTTCAGGTCTTCGGCACCTTGCAGCGGCTCATCACCGAGCAGCAGATCCTTGTCATGGCTGACCGGTTCCTCTTCGAACATGCGCCAGATGTGTTCGTCCTGAGTGCCAAGCAACTCGACAAAACGGCGGCCTTCGATCTTGTCACTCAATTGGCCGATGTAGCGGCCCTGTTCGGTTTCGCTGCGGGTCAGGGTGATCTTGCGATCCTTTTCCGGCTGGGTCGGCGAGATCAGGTTCAGTTCCAGGGTCTTGGGCTGGCTGTCGCCGCTCAGGCGCAGGTCAACCTCGCCAGTCATGCCGTCGAGATGAACGCTGGCGCGCATTTTCAGGGTCTGGGCCAGCAGCTCACGGTCGAGGGAGCGGTTGATGCCTTTGCCGGCCTCGTAGTAGTTGTCGTTGACCAGGTTGTCCGGGTTGTTCACCGCGATGGTCACCATGGACAAGGTCAGGGCCACCGAGCAGGCCAGGATCCCGATGATGATCCACGGCCAGAGGTGCTTGTACCAGGGGCTTGCGGCATTTGCTGCGGGCATGTTCAGTTCTCTCAACGATTCTGTGGGCCGATGAACCGGCTCTTGGCTTCAATGTGGACGCTGTCGTCATCGGCGTCCTTGAGGATGAATTTCACCTCGTTGGTGCTCGACGGCAGCTTTTCCGGTGCAACGGACAGCTCGGCAGGCTGGCTGACGATCTCGCCGGCCGCAACCTTGATTTCGCGTCGACCCTGCAATTTGAGATCCGGCAGGCCGGATGCTTCGAGCAGGTAGGTATGGTCGCGCTGGTCCTTGTTCATGATTTTCAGGCTGTAGACGTTTTCGATCCGGCCTTCGGCGTTCTCGCGGTACAGCACGCGGTCCTTGCTGACATCGAAACCCACCAGCGCACGCATGAAGAATGCCGTTACCAGCAGGCTGATCATCGCCAGCAGCACAATGGCATAGCCAATCAGGCGCGGGCGCAGTTTATGGGTTTTCTGTCCGGACAGGTTGTGCTCGGTGGTGTAGCTGATCAGTCCGCGCGGGTAGTCCATCTTGTCCATGATGGCGTCGCAGGCATCGATGCAGGCGGCGCAACCGATGCATTCGATTTGCAGGCCGTCGCGGATGTCGATGCCCGTCGGGCAGACCTGGACGCACATGGTGCAGTCGATGCAGTCACCCAGGCCCTGGGCCTTGTAGTCGATACCTTTTTTACGCGGTCCACGGCCTTCGCCACGGCGCGGATCGTAGGAAACGATCAGGGTGTCCTTGTCGAACATCACGCTCTGGAAGCGTGCGTACGGGCACATGTAGATGCACACCTGTTCGCGCAACCAGCCGGCGTTGCCGTAAGTGGCGAGGGTGAAGAAACCGACCCAGAAGTACGACCAGCCATCCGCCTGGCCGGTGAAAAATTCGAATACCAGTTCGCGGATCGGTGAGAAGTAGCCGACGAAGGTCATGCCGGTAACGAAGCCGATCAACAGCCACAGGCTGTGTTTGCTGAGCTTGCGCACGAACTTGTTGGCGCTCATTGGCGCCTTGTCGAGCTTGATGCGTTGGTTGCGGTCACCTTCGGTGACTTTTTCGCACCACATGAAAATCCAGGTCCAGACGCTTTGCGGGCAGGTATAGCCGCACCAGACCCGTCCGGCGTACACGGTGATGAAGAACAGGCCGAAGGCGGCGATGATCAACATGCCGGAGAGCAGAATGAAATCCTGAGGCCAGAAGGTGGCGCCGAAAATGAAGAACTTGCGCTCCGGCAGGTTCCACCACACGGCCTGATGACCGCCCCAGTCCAGCCACACCGTGCCGAAGTACAGCAGGAACAAGAGGGCTCCGCCGGTCATCCGCAGGTTGCGAAACAGGCCGGTGAAGGCGCGGGTGTAGATTTTTTCCCTGGAGGCGTAGAGGTCGACGCTGTTGTTCGCGTTTTTGGTGGGTGGAGTGACGTCGTGTACCGGAATCTGGTTGCTCATCATTGCATCCCACGGCAGTGGAAAAATGCCTCGGTCAGTACGTGCCGACCGCGGTCAAAAAGGGGTGTTGCAGTGGCGCAATGATACGCCTGTCGCTCTGGCCTGCGGGTGCGACCTTTGGTCACGTTTGGCAAAATCAATTGATGGTGTAATGACTTGAATCAATTGACTTGGGAATTATGGACGAGTTTTCGGGGGTGGGGGCGTTCAACCCTGCTTCCTTTCATGAGCGCTCTTTGCGATTGAACACTTGAAGATCGACACCTGGCCTTAAACAAAACGGCCCCGCCAATTCACATTGGCGGGGCCGTTTTTTGTTGCTTCAAGCGTTTGCCTTACTCGGCGTCCGCTGCCTTCTCACCGTGAGACAGGCTGTAGACGTAAGCGGCCAGCAGGTGAACCTTGTCGTTACCCTGCATTGCCTCTTGCGCAGGCATCTGGCCCTGACGGCCGTAACGGATGGTCTGCTGCAGTTGAGCGAAGCTCGAGCCGTAGATGAACGCTGCCGGGTGAGTCAGGTCAGGTGCGCCCATCGCTGGCGTACCCTTGCCTTCCGGACCGTGGCACGCCACGCAGTTGGTGGCGAACAGTTTCTGCCCGGCAGCCGGGTCGGCCTTGGCGCCTTCCGGCAGCTTGCGGCCATCGAGGTTGGTCAGGATAAACGCGGCCACGTCGGCCACGCCTTGCTCTCCGATCACTTCAGCCCACGCAGGCATCACCGCGTGACGGCCGCCCATGATGGTGGTCTTGATGGCTTGCGCGTCGCCGCCCCAGCGCCAGTCGGCGTCGGTCAGGTTAGGGAAACCGTAGGCGCCCTTGGCGTCGGAACCGTGGCAAACCGAGCAGTTGGAGGCGAACAGGCGGCCGCCCATCTTCAGGGCTTGCGGGTCCTTGGCCACTTCTTCGATTGGCATGGCCGCGAACTTGGCGAAGATCGGACCGAACTTGGCGTCCGACCTGGCCATTTCCTTTTCCCACTCGTGAACGCCGGTCCAGCCGGTCTGGCCGTTGGCGAACGGGGTCTGCTTCTCGTTGTCGAGGTAGCCATAACCCGGCAGCAGGCCTTTCCAGTTACCCAGGCCCGGATACAGCACCAGGTAGCCCAGTGCGAAAATGATGGTGCCCACGAACAGCATGAACCACCATTTCGGCAGCGGGTTGTCGTACTCCTCGATGCCATCGAAGGAGTGCCCGACGGTCTCGTCTGTCTGCTCGCTGCGCTGGCCCTTGCGGGTCGACAGCAGCAGCCAGGTCAGGGAAAAGATCGTACCGAGACTGAGGACTGTGACGTACAGACTCCAGAATGTAGTCATTCTTTGTTACTCCTAGAAGCTTGCTCGACGTGCTTGATGGCTTCGGGATCATCCGCAAAAGGCAGCAAGGTCGCGTCTTCAAACTCAGACTTGCGCTTGGGGCTGAATACCCAAAGCGCCAGACCGATGAAGGCGACCATCACAACGACGGTGCCCAGGCCACGAATCATCCCGATATCCATTTAGATCACCGTTTGCTTTTGATGATGGTGCCCAGGCCTTGCAGATAGGCCACCAGCGCGTCCATTTCGGTTTTGCCCTTCACAGCATCCTTGGCACCGGCGATGTCTTCGTCGGTGTAAGGGACGCCGAGCGTGCGCAAGACTTCCATTTTCTTGGCGGTGTCTTTGCCGTCGAGCTTGTTTTCCACGAGGAACGGGTAGGCTGGCATTTTCGACTCAGGCACCACGTTGCGCGGGTTGTACAAGTGCGCACGCTGCCAGTCATCGGAGTAACGACCGCCGACGCGGGCCAGGTCCGGACCGGTACGCTTGGAACCCCACAGGAACGGGTGGTCCCAGACGCTTTCACCGGCGACCGAGTAGTGGCCATAGCGTTCGGTTTCAGCACGGAACGGGCGGATCATCTGCGAGTGGCAGCCGACACAACCGTTGGCGATATAAACGTCCCGGCCTTCCAGTTCAAGGGCGGTGCGGGGCTTCATGCCCTCGACCGGCTTGTTGGTGACATCCTGGAAAAACAGCGGAACGATCTGGGTCAGGCCGCCGATGCTGACGGCGATGACCATGAAGAAGGCCAGCAGGCCAATATTCTTCTCGACTGCTTCATGCTTCATCAGTGAGCTCCAACTACGGCAATCTGTTCGGCGGCTTTGGCTTCAGCCGGGTTCGAGGCGCGTACGGTACGGAATACGTTGTAGGCCATGAACAACATGCCGGTGGCGAAGAACGCGCCGCCCAGGGCACGGACGATGAAGCCCGGGTGGCTGGCTTGCAGCGCTTCGACGAACGAGTAAGTGAGGGTGCCGTCATCGTTGATTGCACGCCACATCAGGCCCTGGGTGATGCCGTTGACCCACATCGAGGCGATGTAGAGCACGGTACCGATGGTCGCGAGCCAGAAGTGGGTGTTGATCAGGCCGGTGCTGTGCATCTGCGCACGACCGAACAGTTTCGGGATCATGTGGTAGATGGCGCCGATCGAGATCATCGCAACCCAGCCCAGAGCGCCGGCGTGTACGTGGCCGATGGTCCAGTCGGTGTAGTGCGACAGGGAGTTGACGGTCTTGATGGCCATCATCGGGCCTTCGAAGGTCGACATGCCGTAGAACGCCAGGGAGACGACCAGGAAGCGCAGGATCGGGTCGGTGCGCAGCTTATGCCAGGCGCCCGACAGGGTCATCATGCCGTTGATCATGCCGCCCCAGCTTGGCGCCAGCAGGATGATCGACATCGCCATGCCCAGGGACTGAGCCCAGTCCGGCAGCGCGGTGTAGTGCAGGTGGTGCGGACCGGCCCAGATGTACAGGGTGATCAGCGCCCAGAAGTGCACGATCGACAGGCGATAGGAGTAGATCGGACGTTCGGCCTGTTTCGGCACGAAGTAGTACATCATGCCCAGGAAGCCGGTGGTCAGGAAGAAGCCCACGGCGTTGTGGCCGTACCACCACTGGATCATCGCGTCCGTCGCACCCGAGTAGGCCGAGTAGGACTTGAACAGGCTGACCGGCAGCGACATGTGGTTGACGATGTGCAGCATCGCGGTCACGACGATGAACGCGCCGTAGAACCAGTTACCCACATAGATGTGCTTGGTCTTGCGCTTGACGATGGTGCCGAAGAACACCAGACCGTAGGTGACCCAGACAATGGCCAGCAGAATAGCCAGGGGCCATTCCAGTTCCGCGTATTCCTTGGTGGTGGTGAAACCCATCGGCAAGGTAATGATCGCGCCGACGATCACCGCTTGCCATCCCCAGAAGGTGAAGGCGGCGAGGCTGTCGGAAATCAGTCGCGTTTGGCAGGTTCGCTGCACGACGTAATAAGAAGTGGCAAACAGTGCACATCCACCGAAGGCGAAAATCACCAGGTTGGTGTGCAACGGGCGCAGGCGTCCAAAGCTCGTCCATGCCAGACCGAAGTTCAACTCCGGCCAGACCAGTTGCGAGGCGATGAAGACACCAAGCCCCATGCCAAGGATCCCCCAGACCACCGTCATGATGGCGAACTGGCGGACTACCTTATAGTTATAAGCAGTCGGACTGATTGCTGTGCTCATTCTAAGGTTCCACGGTTTGGGTGTTTTATTAGGATTAAAAATCGGCCGCAAGTATGGAGAAAGCAGGGGGTCATTGCAACGCGCCATGACCTGGGTCAATGCTTTCAAAAGCTGATTCTGCGGCCTTTCCATGCGCCGCGTAGGGACAAAATTGCCCGTGGGCAAAACGTCCCGGCGGACTGATCAGGCGAGGGGGTCAGGTCGGATGTAACGGGGTGTGTTCAAACGCAACGTTTGGCTGACCGAAGGCAACTGGCGCGACAGCCGGTATCTACCAGCCTTTGCGGCCTGTCATTGGGCAGATTCGTCGAACACATCGTTCAGGGTCGACCTGGAACCGGCACCGGCCAGTCCGCATCGGGGGAAGCTTAGACTCGAATCCGGGGTTCCGAAAGAAAGTCTGTGCGAGGGTGCGACAATGGGTCGCAAAGGGGCAGGGAACTGCCGCATCCGGGAGAATGCGGCAGCAGAGCGGTCGAAATTTATTTGCGGTTGTCTTCAGCCTGCAGGCGCTCGGTATTCAAACTGTGTGACAGGCTGTACACATACGCGGCCAGCAACTGCACCTTATCGTTGCCCAGCAGTTCGTTCTGCGCCGGCATATGGCCTTGGCGACCATGCCGAATCGTCTGTTCAAGCTGCGTCAGGCTTGTACCGTAAATGAAGCCGGCCGGGTGGGTCAGGTTCGGTGCGCCCATGGCTTCAGTGCCCTGGCCGTTAGCTCCGTGACAGGCGACGCAGGTGGTGCTGAAGGCTTGCTGTCCGGCTTGCAGGTCGGCCTTGCTGTCGGTAGGCAATGGCAGCTTGGCCAGGCCATGGCGCACATACGCAGCGACGTTTTTCACACCGTCCTCCCCCAGGACTTCACCCCAGGCCGGCATCATCGCCATCCGGCCGCCCATGACGGTGGTCTTGATGGTTTCCGGGTTGCCGCCCCAGCGCCAGTCGCTGTCGGTCAGGTTGGGAAAGCCGAATGCACCCTTGGCGTCCGAGCCGTGGCACACCGAGCAGTTGGAGGCAAACAGGCGGCCGCCCATTTTCAGAGCCTGCGGGTCCTTGGCCACTTCTTCCACGGGCATTGCCGCGAATTTGGCGAAGATCGGCCCGAACTTCGTGTCAGCCTTGGCCATTTCCTTTTCCCATTCGTGCACCCCGGTCCAGCCGTTTTCGTAGCCGGGGAGGATGCCTTTCCAGTTGCCCAGGCCCGGATAGAGGATCAGATAGCCGACGGCAAACACCAGGGTGCCAACGAACAGCATGAACCACCATTGCGGCAACGGATTGTCGTACTCCTCAATACCGTCGAAGCTGTGGCCCATGGTCTGGTCGACACTGCCCTTGGTTTCGCCCTTGCGGGTGCTGAGCAGCAACCAGGTCAGGCCGATCAGGCTGCCGATGGTCAGTACGCAGATCCACGTACTCCAGAAGGTGGTCATGGCCGGGTACTCCTTGTTGCTGATTCGTCAGTGATGTCGGGTTGTGGCTCGTCGGCGAACGGCAGCAGGCGCGCTTCGGCGAATTCCGGGCTGCGCTTGCCGTTGAATACCCACAGTGTCAGGCCGACGAAGGCCACGAACACCACGACGGTGCCGAGGCCGCGGATCATTCCAGTGCTCAATTCGATCTCTATAAAAGACAGGGGCATGGCTCACCTCTTGCTCTTGATGGCAGTGCCGAGCACTTGCAGGTAGGCGACCAATGCATCCATTTCGCTCTTGCCCTTGAGTGAAGCGACGGCGCCGGTGATGTCTTCGTCGGTGTACGGCACGCCCAGGGTGCGCATGGCCTTGATCTTGGTTTCGGTATGACTGCTGTCGACCGGGTTGGCCACCAGCCACGGGTACGCCGGCATCTTCGACTCCGGCACCACGTTGCGCGGGTTGTACAAGTGCGCGCGGTGCCAGTCATCGGAGTAGCGCGCACCGACACGGGCCAAGTCCGGCCCGGTGCGTTTCGAGCCCCACAGGAACGGGTGATCCCACACGCTTTCACCGGCCACCGAGTAGTGCCCGTAGCGTTCGGTCTCGGCACGGAACGGACGGATCATTTGCGAGTGACAGCCGACACAGCCTTCGCGGATATAGATATCGCGACCTTCCAGTTGCAGCGCGGTGTAGGGCTTCATGCCTTCCACCGGTTTGTTGGTCACGTCCTGAAAGAACAGCGGGACGATCTGGGTCAGGCCGCCGATGCTCACGGCCAGGATCATCAGCAGCAGCAACAGGCCGACGTTTTTCTCGATAGTTTCGTGTTTCATGGCGGACTCCTCAGGCCATCTGCGCGGCAGCGGCGACTTCGGCAGGCTGCGAGGCCCGCACGGTGCGCCAGGTGTTGTAGGCCATCAGGAACATGCCGCTGAGGAAGATCGCGCCACCCACCAGCCGCACGACGAAGCCTGGGTGGCTGGCCACCAGGGTTTCGACGAAGGAGTACGTCAGCGTGCCGTCCTCGTTCACCGCACGCCACATCAGGCCCTGGGCGATACCGTTGACCCACATCGAAGCGATGTACAGAACGGTGCCGATAGTGGCGAGCCAGAAATGCGCGTTGATCAGGCCGATGCTGTGCATCTGCTCGCGGCCGAAGACTTTCGGGATCATGTGGTACAGCGCGCCGATGGAGATCATCGCCACCCAGCCGAGCGCGCCGGCGTGTACGTGGCCGATGGTCCAGTCGGTGTAGTGGGAGAGGGCGTTGACCGTCTTGATTGCCATCATCGGCCCTTCGAAGGTCGACATGCCGTAGAACGCCAGCGACACCACAAGGAAGCGCAGGACGGGGTCGCTGCGCAACTTATGCCAGGCGCCCGACAGGGTCATCATGCCGTTGATCATCCCGCCCCAGCTCGGCGCCAGCAGGATCAGCGACATCACCATGCCCAGCGACTGCGCCCAGTCCGGCAGCGCGGTGTAATGCAGGTGGTGCGGACCGGCCCAGATGTACAGGGTGATCAGCGCCCAGAAGTGCACGATCGACAGGCGATAGGAATACACCGGGCGCTCGGCCTGTTTCGGCACGAAGTAGTACATCATCCCGAGGAAACCGGCGGTGAGGAAGAAGCCTACGGCGTTGTGCCCGTACCACCATTGCACCATCGCATCGGTGGCACCGGAGTACAGCGAGTAGGACTTGGTGAAGCTGACTGGCAGTTCCATGTTGTTGACGATGTGCAGGATCGCCACGGTGACGATGAACGCACCGAAGAACCAGTTACCGACATAGATGTGCTTGGTCTTGCGCTGCATGATCGTGCCGAAGAACACGATGGCGTAGGCGACCCAGACAATGGTGATCAGGATGTCGATCGGCCATTCCAGCTCGGCGTATTCCTTGGAACTGGTGTAGCCCAGCGGCAGGCTGATGGCCGCCAGCAGGATCACCAGCTGCCAGCCCCAGAAACAGAACGCGGCGATTTTCGGCGCAAACAACCGGGTCTGGCAGGTGCGTTGCACCGAATAGAACGAACTGGCAAACAACGCGCAGCCGCCAAAGGCGAAGATCACGGCGTTGGTGTGCAGTGGGCGCAGGCGGCCGAAGCTGGTCCACGGCAAATTGAAGTTGAGTTCGGGCCAGACCAACTGGGCAGCGAGAAAAACCCCGAGCCCCATGCCGACGATGCCCCACACCACCGTCATAATGGCGAATTGGCGGACCACCTTGTAGTTGTAGGCGGTACTGATAGAAGTGTTCATGGTTCCCCATCCACGGTTCAGCCGAAGTGAGCGCGCAGCGCAAGGCAGTGCACCCTTCGGCCGGAGTTATAGGCAGACTAAAAGCGAGGCAAGCATGGACAAAGGGCACAAGGCCGGTATTGACGGGGATCAATGGGCGCAGTGCGTGCGGGATCATGGATGGTTGTGGAATGCTGCCGCTGGCAAGGCTGCGGCGACGCTGATCCTCGCCCATGGCGCCGGCGCACCGATGGACAGCGGCTGGATGAGCGACATGGCTGCACGCCTCGCCGCTCAAGGCGTCAACGTGTTGCGCTTCGAGTTTCCCTACATGGCGCAACGGCGCCTCGATGGCGGTAGACGCCCGCCGAACCCCGCGCCGAAACTGCTGGAATGCTGGCGTGAGGTGTATGCCCAGGTGCGACGCCATGTCACTGGGCCGCTGGCCATCGGCGGCAAGTCCATGGGCGGGCGCATGGCGAGTCTGCTGGCGGATGAGTTGGGCGCGGATGGGCTGGTGTGCCTGGGTTATCCGTTCTATGCGGTGGGCAAACCGGAGAAACCACGGGTCGAGCATTTGGCCGGGCTGAAGACTCGGACCTTGATCGTGCAGGGCGAGCGCGATGCATTGGGCAATCGTGAGGCGGTCGAGGGGTATGCGCTATCGCCGGGCATCGAAGTGTTCTGGCTGGTGGCGGGGGATCATGACTTGAAGCCGTTGAACGCTTCGGGGTTTACGCATGAGCAGCATTTGGCGGCTGCGGCGCAGAAAGTGGCTGCATTTCTTCAGTGAGATTTTTAATGCCCTTGAGGGCCTCTTCGCGAGCAAGCCCGCTCCCACAGTTGACCGGGTTCTAACAGAAAAATACGGTCGAATGTGGGAGCGGGCTTGCTCGCGAATGCGACCTGCCAGGCAACATCACTTTCAGAGTGGCAATAAAAAACCCGGAAGCTTCTACTGTCCGGGTTTTTTATGAATCAACCACAATCAGCGGTTAAACCGCTCCACCAACGAATACTGTGTATTGGCAGTCTTGGTCAGCTCTTCACTCAGCAACGCCGAGTTCTGTGCCTGTTCCGAGGTCTGGTCCGCCAGTTCCGAAATGTTGCTGATGTTGCGGCTGATCTCTTCGGCCACGGCACTTTGCTCTTCAGTCGCGGCGGCGATCTGGGTGGTCATGTCGGTGATGTTGGCCACCGCTTCGCTGATCCCCACCAGCGCCTGGTCCGCTTCCAGTACCCGCGCCACGCCTTCCTCCGCCTGACGATGCCCGGCTTCCATGGTTTGCACGGCAGTGCCGGCGGTGTGCTGGAGCTTGGCGATCAGCGCATGAATCTGCCCGGTGGACTCGCTGGTGCGTTGTGCCAGCTGACGGACTTCGTCGGCCACCACCGCAAAACCACGACCCATCTCGCCGGCACGGGCCGCTTCGATGGCGGCGTTCAGGGCCAGCAGGTTGGTCTGGTCGGCGATGCTTTTGATCACGTCGACCACGCCGCCGATTTCGTTGCTGTCCTTGGCCAGTTGGGTCACGGTCACGCCGGTTTCACCGACCACCACCGACAGGCGCTGGATGGCTTCGCGGGTTTCCCCGGCGATGTCACGACCACGACCGGTCAGGCGATTGGCTTCCTGGGTGGCGTCGGCGGTGCGCTGCACATGGCTGGCGACTTCCTGGGTGGTCGCGGCCATCTGGTTGACCGCGGTGGCCACTTGCTCGGTCTCGACCCGTTGACGTTCCAGGCCGCTGGAGCTGTTGTGCGCCAGGGCGTCGGACTGTCGGGCCTGATCGGTCAGGTGTTCGGCCGTGTCCTGCAGACGCGTCAGGCAGGTTTTCAGGCGTGCTTCCTGACTGAGGATGGACATTTCCAGACGCGCCTGGGCGCCGCGGCTGTCGGTGTACATCTGTGCGATCAACGGATCGGAGGTGGTCTGCTCGGCCAGGCGCAACAAACGCTTGAGGCCTCGCTGTTGCCACTGGAGGCCCATCAGGCCCAGTGGCACCGAGAGCCCCGCAGCCAGGGCAAACCCCCAGTGGGAGTTCAACGAGGCACCGATCATGAAGCTCAATTGGCTGACCAGAATGAACGGCAGCCAGTCCTGCAGCATCGGCAACCATTTATCCGAGGAGGGAACAGCCGACTTGCCCTGGTTGATGCGCTGGTAGAGCGCTTCGGCACGGCGGATCTGCTCGGCGGTGGGCTTGACCCGCACCGACTCGTAACCGATCACCTGATTGCCTTCGAAGATCGGTGTCACATAGGCGTTAACCCAGTAGTGATCGCCGCTCTTGCAGCGGTTCTTCACAATGCCCATCCAGGGCAAGCCTTGCTTGAGCGTGCCCCACATGTGCGCGAACACCGCTGCCGGCACGTCGGGGTGACGCACCAGGTTATGCGGCGCACGAATCAATTCCTCTCGGGAAAACCCACTGATCTCAACGAAAGCATCGTTACAGTAGGTGATCATGCCCTTGGCATCGGTGGTGGAAATCAACCGTTGCTGAGCGGGGAAGGTTCGTTCGCGTTGTGTAATAGGCTGGTTGTTACGCATGGCGTTTTCAATCCGTGAGGCTTTGACAGGGTGTCGGCGGGGGAGGGGATTTGTTGAGTTTATTTTTCAACAGCCGATGCGTTGCCAAGGGATGAACACAAAACCCCTGTAGGAGCGAGCTTGCTCGCGATGGTCTATCAGACAACATCAACGTTAACTGAACGAACATCGTCGGAGCGCCGCCCGGAGCAAGCTCGCTCCTACAGAAGCTCGGCTAGCGCTTCACGACGCCAGCTCGGAAGCCTTTTTGAGCTGGGTGTTCCGATACCCGCGCCACGCCAGAATCACCAACATGCCGCACGTCACGCCGGTGGCATTGGCCACCATGTCGCCCCATGACGCGCTGCGCAGCGGCATGAAGCTCTGTTCCAGCTCAATCACCACCGAGCCCACCAACGGCCAGAACAACAACCAGATCAACCGCGTGCCGGGGAACGCCAGATAGGCGCTCACCGTCAGGCAGGCGAAACCTGCCCAGTGATGCAGCTTGTCCTGGTTCTCGAACACCTGAGGCACCGGCTCGCCGCGCATCCCGGCGAAACACAGCACCAGCAAGATCACGAAAAACGCCAGTTTGGGCAGGGCTTGCAGGACTCGCTGCTTCATTCGGTGACTTTGTAGAAGTTGTTGTGGAACAGGTCGATGTTGCGACGCTCCGTGAGGGAATACAGCGAGTAGCTGCGCGCCAGTGCGGCACCACCGTCACGGGTCAGCGGCGTCCACGCCAGGCTGGCACGGCGGGTGGTGGAGCTGGCCATCAATTCGTCGAACGGAATCGAGAAGTAAATGCCTTTGCCGAAGCTACCTTCGCCGTACTCTTCCTTGGTCGCATTGGTCACCGTCACCCAGCCACCGAAACGCACGCCATTGTTGAATTCACGGGACAGGTCCAGGGTAACCCCGTAGTCCTTGGCCAGATAACGCCCAACGCTGACCGCACCGAGAATGTCCTGGAACGAACTGCGATAGTAAAGCGTGGCATTGCCGGTGATGGTGTCGTAGTCACGCAGACCAAAGCCCTGATCGAAGTCACGCTGCTTGACCCAGTTCATGTCCACACCCACGGCCCAGCGTTCGCCCATCGGACGATACAGCGCTTCGCCACCGACACCGGCAAACATCGATTCCAGGTAGCCGCCGTACAGCATGCCGTAAAGGTCCTCATCCAGCTGTTTGACCTTGTTCATCTGGAAGGTCGGCATGGTGACTTCCGAAGTCGTCATGTACTGGCGCAGGTCGGTACGCACACGTGGCAGACCGCTAGGTGCGTCGTACTTGAACTTGTCGAAGTTGTTCGCCAGGTTCGCGCTCAGGGTGCCGCTCCACCACAGATCAGGCTTGAAGCGATACTCGCCATTCAAGTCTGCACTGAACTGGTACAACAGGAACCCGTCGGGGCCGCCGACGTTTTGCTTGTAGCCCAGACCCAAGCCATAGCTGAGCGGGTCAGGCTTTTGCTCGAACAGGGTCTTTTCCTGATGCGGTACCGGGACGTTCATCTCGGTCACCCGACGCAGGTCTTCCAGCGGACGATCCTCTTGCACCACTTCACGGAAGGTATCGCGCGGCAGGCTGACTTCCTCGACCGGCAGGCTGTAGCGCGTGTCGACCATCGTGAACCAGTCGATCTCGTCGTTGACGCTGTTGTCCAGAATCCGCGAAGCGCGGCCGACGGCTTTCGGTGTGTGGAAATAACGGCCTTGCTCGCCATAAACAATGACTTCGGAGTCCCGCTGGGTGATGCGCGAAACCGTGTAGCCCGCGTTGGTTTGCAGGCGCTTGGCGACACCGGCCCACTGCACATCTTGCGGCGCGACCATGGGTTTGGTGTCGGACACAGGCTCGGGCTTGGGGTCGAAGCTCTTGGTCGGCGCCTTGCGGGTGGCGAAGTTGGTGTGCATCGTGATGCCGAACATCGCGGTGTTGCCGCGTTCCCAGGCGGCGTGCAGATCGACCCAGTCGTTGGCTTTGAAAACGAAGCCGAGGTTGATTGGCGAGTCCTGGACCTGGTTGTTGTTCAGGGGCTCGTGCTGGTAGTCGTTACCTTCATATTCCAGCTTGAGCGACAGCGGGTCCCAGGGCGTTTGGTAAGTCACGCCGCCGAAGAAGGAAGGTGAACCTCGGAAGTAGCTGTTTGCGTTGAAGCTACCAGAGGTTTCTACCAGGCCCGTGGAATCCGGGCGAGTGTCGAACTTGTCATCAATCCAACCCAGGGGGTTGTCCATGTCACCACGATTGCCGATGTAACCCCAGGCGAGCCCGAGACTGAGATCGAAATCGCCGAACCGTTTGTTACCTACAAAGTACTCGCTGGAAAACAGGCCGGTACCACCGATGTCTCGCGCACCCAGTGCAACTTGGGGCATCCAGTGGGTTTCTTCGAGCAAGCGCACTTTGGCGTCGATTGCCTTGTCCTTATAGCTTTGGTTGCCACTCAAGTCTTCCGAACCATAATCGCGGTTGGTAATAGCGGTGTAGCGGAACGAACCCTCCAACCAATCGAACGGCTGAAAGGACACGCTATAACGACTGTAAGGATCGGTACGGTTAGCGTTCAGTGACAGCTCACCCGCAGGCGCCATGCGCGCAGTAGGTGTTTGCAGCAGCCCCACACCACCAAAGTCACTCTGGGTATAACGCGGCTCTGCCCCCGCCCATGTGCTGCAACCCAGCAGCAAGCAAGGGATCAAGTGATACTTCATGGCTTCACCTCCAGCAAAGGCTGGGTGGCAATGAAGGCAGCCAGTTCGGTATTCAGATCAGGCGTGGGATCGCCTTGTTTACTGTTGTGCACCGGCACGTAAATGCGTGCGCCTGGGGCAGGTGGTACGGATGTGGTTTCGTTCCACAGAGCCACGCCATCCTTGAATACCCGGCCGTCAGGCTGAATCACGAACAGCCAGTCGGCGTCAGCGTTTGGATCGCGCGGGCAAGCCTTGAGATATTCGATCGCTGCTTGTAACGGTTGGAATGGCAATTCGCACTCACCCAGCACTGCGCCTTCGACCCGAACCGTGGTTGGGCGAGGCGGGTAAAGCAGCGCATCGCCGTCACTCAGGAAGCGGTTATTAACGCGGTTCAATTCAACCTGCACCGGGTCAAGTTGGGCGACCTTGCGTCCTGTCACCGGCATGGCCTGCACCTTTTCGCGAAGGCGCGCGGCAAGTGCCGCCAACCCAGCCTGATCGCCCACTAGCGCATTACTGTGCAAGGTCGACAGATCGAAAAGAACACCAACCTTGAGACGCTCTTGCGCATCACGCAGAGGGGTATGCAGCCAGGCGGCCCCGAGCAGATAAGCCTTGGGACTCACCTGAGCCTCCAGCAGCACGTCATGCAGGCGCGTGCCGTCCACAATCGAGTAATGCCCGGGCTTGGCGGCATCGCCCTGCACCGTGACCAGCGAGTCAGCATTTGCGGCAAAAGTCATGAGCAGGCTGCAGCAAAGCAGCCAGGAAGAGCGAAAAATCATTGCACTACCGGCTTATTCGGGCGCACTTGAACAATGCGTAGGGGCAATTCGGGGGTCAGGTGTTGCTCGCTGGCCATGATGAAACCATCGGTGGGGTCGACCCAGTAGCGGTTCTGCGCGGTGAAGCCCAGGCCGTCCATCGCGATCTCTTCGTCCACGCGCAGCAGTTCCACATCGCGGTCGAGGATGTGCACGGTCTCCAGGCCTTTCCTGTTGAAACGGCTGGTCACGCTGACACCCATTCGATAACCGTCGGTAAAGTCCACCTGACGTCGGGTTTGCAAGCCATCGGGAATACGGTGCAGTCCGGTCTTGAACGGGGACACGCCGTCGAAGCGAGTGCCATCCAGATTGTCGTTGAAACCGACACTGCGAATGGCCAGGCCGTCCTCGAGCATCAGGATCTGGCGAGTCGAGGCCATCCAGAAGCCCACGCCATCCTGCAGACGCACCAGTGCCATTACGGCTTCACCCGTAGGGGCCGCGATGGTGATCTGGTAGTAAGGCGTTGCATCGACCTGCTGGCGAGTCAGTTCCAAGGGCTCAGGCCCTTCGAGCGCGGCTTTCAGCGTGTCCATGGAAGCGGTCATCAACGGATTGCAGGCGCTCACCAGCAAGGAGGCCACCGTCAGGGTGGCCAGTCGCAGAAGTTTCACAAGAATTCCAATTCTTAGTTGGTGTTGCCCAGGTCATCCTGGATGCTGACGCCGGTGCGCAGCAGGTTAGCCGACGGGAAAACCTGGCTAATGAAACGGTTCCAGCGAGTGATATCGGCTGGACCGACATAGACCACATCCTGCGGCTTCAGCTTGAACTGCTGAGCCAGGGCGAACGCTGAAGGCGACTTCAGGTCGATCTGGAACACCTTGACCGATTCATCCGCCAGGTTCTCGACCCCGCGGATTACGTAAACTTCCTTGCCGCTGGAAGTTTCCTGACGCAAGCCGCCGACACTGCCAAGGGCATCCGTGAGGTTCATGTTGCTGCCCTTGAAGACAAGCGCACGCGTGGAGACCACTTCACCCAACAAATAGACCTTTTTCTGATCGTTGTAGGGTAGGTGCAATTGGTCGCCGTCTTTCAGGTAGAGATTGTGCAGATTCGAGTTCTTGCGATTGAGCGCGTCGAGATCGATCAGGTACTCACGGCCGTCGCGCTTGAGCACCAGTCCGGAAATATCGGCAGTGCCGGTTTGTACTGAACCTTGGCCAACAGCGTCCAACAGGCTCAAAGGCGTGTTGGTGATCGGCAACTGGCCAGTTTTGCCAAAGGCCCCCGAGAGAATTACTTTCTGACTGACAAAACGCAGGATGCTGACATCCACCTGGGGCTCGGCAACAACCTTGGACAGGCGAGAGGCAATGATCGAACGCAGTTCGTCAATGGTTTTGCCGGCCGCTTCGACGGTACCTACATAGGGATAGAAGAGCGTGCCATCCGGGCGAATCAGGCGTCCGTTTGCTTCGATTTGCTGCTGTGGACCGGACGGTGCAGTCAGCTCGGGGTGATCCCAAACGGTGATGTAGATCAGGTCGCCAGCACCAATCCGGTACTCGGCCGGTTGATAGCGCAGCAGCTCCGGGGCTACCACGTTGGAGTGGTCTGTCGCCGCTTCAATAGCGACCAGCTTCGGTGTAATCGGAACCAGCTCGATACGGCTGCTTTCCGGGGAACCTTCACGTACCAGATTGCCCGTGTCCATGTGCTGACCAGGGGAAAATATGCAGCCTTGCAGGGTCAGGCCAACCAGCATGGCCAGGGGAAGCGCGCGATTCATTGTCGAAATTGCTCAAGGGAATAGGCAAAACAAAACCTCCCAGCAAGGCTGGGAGGTTAGCGTATCGAACTTTAAGCGGGGGTCTGTTACCGAGTGGTACCAGTAGTGCCGGTAGTACCTGTGGTGCCGGTAGTACCTGGGGTACCGTCGTTACCGCCGCCGCCACCGCTGTTGGAAGCAGCAACGCCAGCAGCGATTACGCCAGCGCCGATTGCCAGACCAGTACCAACGGTTACACCGCCAGCGATTGGAGTGGACAGGGACAGGCCCGAGGTCGCTTCTGGGGTTGCAGCGGTTTTTGCAGGAGCTGTTTCAGCAGCCATTATAGGCAGACTGATGGAGGTAGCGAGGGCCAAGGCTAGTAGCTGTTTCATGTTGATGCTCCTTTAAAAAAATAATCCCTGAGGGCTGTTAGGATTAAGGGTATTGCAGACTGTGCCTGTTTTGCAAGGCGGAAATTCTCGGTTAGGGCTGTTTCAGGCACTTTTTTAGAATTACCGTGCTACCGTTATTGGAGTACGTATAGGTCACTAAAACTGCGATAGTTTGTACGCGCCTTGTGAGGTCCATCGTTGGAAGAAATTGGGGGCGTTCAGTTAGGCGATAATGGCTAATCTCGCTCCACCAGAGTGGCGAGGCCGTCGATAGGTTTCGGCAGTCGGCGCGCCTCGGGTACAGACTTTAGCGTGCCGCCATATCTGGAGGCGGACTCCTTAACGAAATCGGGACAAACTTCGACCCTAAATAGCATTGTGCGCTAAACGAGCAATTACGACGGCTCACTGTTTTTATTGCGCTACGTTGCTGCTTTCTGTTCAGCAGGCTTACTAGTGAAAGCTGACCACAATAAAAGTTTCAGGGGCAGCTTGCTCCACAGGTTTTGCGTTGCTGAAGTGAAATCTGCAGATCAATTGGTTCAACAGGACCAAGAGAACTCCTGCATGAAAACCCGAGGCTAAATTTCCCTGCGGATTGAGCGACTGCAAACACCAAGCTTCTTTCATCATTTCCAGCAAATCACGCTCGGCTTTCCAGCCCAACTCATGATCAGCTTTCGTCAGGTTGCTTACTCATAGCCTGCAGTGCTTCAGATGGCCTGCGGCAAAATACCTAGAAGGTAGGTTTTGAATCGGATATTGCGATGGCAGTCGGAAAGTTTCACCTCGACCTCAACTGCTTATATTTTTCCTGGAGCATTAACAGGACAAATTCCGAATTAGTGGTCAGATAGCGTTTCCACATGCGTCGTGGTTCCTGTACAAGCCTAAAAAACCACTCTAATCCGTAACTTTGCATCCATAGGGGAGCGCGGCTGATTTTGCCAGATAGGACGTCAAAAGAACCTCCAACCCCCATGATTACAATGCGTCTTTTAATTTTGACTTTAGCATAGTTTAGAAATTCCTCTTTCTGAGGGGAAGGTGTCCCTATGAATAAAAAGTCTGCCTTGCTTGTGTCGATGTCGCCTATGATTTTATCCCAATCCGTTTTCTGAAAGTACCCATTTCTAGATCCGGCAATAAATTTTTCAGAATATTGATCTGTTAGTTTGAGAGCGAGATCTGTTAAGACGTCTTCTGTTGCTCCGAGAAGGAAGATGCTTTTCCGTCTTCTGTGTGATTCGCTCATTAGTCTTGAAAACAGGTCGCAGCCAGTAACCCTAGGTATTTTGATTCCGTTTAGGAACTTTGCGGCGTATACAATGGACATGCCGTCGGCGTTTACAATATCAGCGCTTTCTAGTGCCTTACCAACGTTTTCATTTTTTTTCTTTAAACACGCTTTGAAAGCATTCAAATCTTCTCTAATGATCGGAGAGTTGTTTGTGTCTTCAGATAAAAGATACTCGATGGTTTCTTCCATATTTAGAGTGGAAAGTTTAACCCCGAAAATCGTAATATTATTGCTCGATCCAAATGGTCTCATTTCCCTAGAACCTTTTTGTATGAATCTAAATACTGGCTTCCCATGGACTCTATAGTAAAATTTTCAGCGTAGTACTCAAAAGTAAGAGTCGTGATTTGCTTGGCGTTTAGCTTGTCATCTATAGCCAAGCTCATAAATTCAGATAGCTTTTCAGGGTTTTCTGGCTCAACAAGGTAGCCGTGAACCTTGTCGGTAAATAGTTCACGCATACCACCAACATCAGATGCAAGTACCAGTTTTTTATATGCAAAAGCCTCAACTGGCTTCAAACCTGCAACTTTCTGCGTGATAGGTAAATTTTTTCTTGGTAAGACAATGGTGTCAATTAATGAGTACGCATCCTGAACGTTAGAAAAATCAACTCTCCCATGAAATTTTATCACATTTGATACGCCAACCTCCTTGGCAAGCGCTTCCAGACGAAGTCTTTCCTTGCCATCTCCATAAATATTTACTTGGAAATCATTGCGTTGTTTTAACAGAAAGGCTGTTGCTTTTATAAGTACCTCAAGCCCTTCATAGTAAACAATTGATCCAATGTAACCAAATGAATGAAGTTCTGTTGAGCTTTTGCTTGCTTGTTGCTGGTGTTGGGAGAGGAGTACGCAGTTGTATATGATCTTATGGTTTTTTGGTTGTTTTGGATAGTAATGGTCCATAATTCCTTTTGAAACGAAAAATATGAAATCACTTTTACTACCTGTGAAGGACTCAATAAGTTTTATTATGCGTCTCTGAACGTTTATAAATGCACCGCCGTGGATGTCATCTTCCCATGTTGAGCGCATTTCATATACGACGCGCTTCTTCAAGATGAAGCCGGCAATCAGAGCAGGTATCCCCATCAGGAAAGTGGCATGGGCATGTATGATGTCGGGGTTCTCTCGTTTGCAGATATTAATCACGTTCCTCGTGTAGGAAAAAATCGATAATCCTCTCTTCATGCGTTCTAGCAGGGTGCGATGGTTTTTTATTCCTTCGCTGCCATGATGGTTTGAGTTGCACCGGTAGTATTCGACGCCGTTATTTCTTTCAATTCGTGCCGATGTCTCGCCTGCTTGGAAAGGTGAACTGATTACGAAAACGTCAATGCCAGATTTTTTTTGAGCAGCTAGTATGTTTTCTAGGCGAGAAACGGAGCCACAAACGGATGGCCAAGACTGATGTGCGATATGACATACTTTAATTTGCATGACGAGGCTCGACCTTTGCATAAACCATCCTGCTCAATAACAGCATAAACAGGATGAAAACAGAAAATAATGGTTGATAGGGAAGTGACGTGGTTAGCATTGTTATTAGCAAGAATACATATATTGCTTTTTTTGTTTTATTGCTTTGATTGAAAGCTGCCATTTTAATAAGTGCAAATATATACAAGATCGTGAATGCACCAATTTTTATCCATAGCGTTGGATATGCAGAGTCGATTGTATTGTGTTTTGTGTCGAGATTTTGATATTCAAACCAAGGGATCTCAAAAGTGGCTCCTAATCCATGGCCTAAAATAGCTTGAATAGGCCCTGCGGTCTCAAGATATTTTGTTGCTGGTGAGAGTCTTATTGCAATTTGGGTGGTTAGAGTTTCTATCTTGAATGTGTTGTTTAGCCTCTCGTCACCTAATGATTGAGCTACGTAATAAAAGGTCAGGCACATGATAAGAGTCACGCCTAGCGAGTATGCAAAGCTCTTGGCGCTTTTGGTTGAAGCGAGCATCAGTGATAGTACCAGTCCAAATATCATAATTCGCGATCCGGCTATCAAAACTACTGCGACAGCCAAGATGCTGGCAATATGAAATAGTGATTTTCTTTTAAATTTCTCTTTGTTGGTCGCAGCAAATATCAAGAAGGCGGCGCACAAATATGTGGAAAACCCCGAATACCTATACCTATTTTCTTCAGAGTAATAGACGTTAGATACCGATATAAGGTTGCTTGAAAAAGCGAGAAATGCAATGGCGTGAAAGATTGAAGTAACTATGACTATTTTGCTAACTTCCGTTTCCGTAAGACTGATTTTTCTGATTGCGGGTATCATTAGTAGCGGTAAAGCTATGCATAAAATTAAGCGCATTTCCCTGAATAAGTATTTATCCAGTCCATATATTACCGAGCCGATAGCCAAATAAATAATCAGCATTAAAAGTGTCAGGAGTTGTGTTGTGAATTCTTTTTTGAAGATGGCTTTAGGCTTTTTTATTAAATATATTAATGAGGCTGTTAATATGAATGATTCGTAAAAATACATCCCGTAATTTGATACTATTTTTTCAAAAGCAGAAGATGAAGGAACAGCTGCGGCAAGCAAAATAAACAATAGTAATGTGATTTTTGGTTTGTTGGTGGAGAAAATCCCCAGGATTGAGAATAGCAACGAGAGAACTATAAACATTTAGTTTTCTTCCGGTTTTTTGCTGCTGATGTGCATTTGCATGGAGAATGCCGCCTTTAGAATATGTTTGCGTTTTTAATTTTTTGCTTTGTAGCGAAAAGTGAATTTTTGAAAAGTAAAAGGCTTGCAATGCCAATTGATAACCATGCCAAATTTATTGCGGTCTGATGGGATTCGGCGAATATTGAGGAGGCTACTGCAGTCACTAGGCATGCGAAGGTAGTGCCATATAATTTTATGCGTGGAATTTTCCGCCAGGCAAGGCAAGAAAGCTCTGTTCGACAGACTAGTAAAGTCCAAAAAGCAATTGCTGTAGATACGCTTGCACCCGCAGCACCGTACGAAGGTACTAGAAGATAGTTGGCTATCAGGCTGACCAATACTGCAATCAGGGAGGCAATCATTGTATAACTACTTTTACGAGTGATCCCAAGGCCAACTACGGTTGTTTCGGAAAGGGTATAAAATAGTGGGTAGGCCATGCAGACAACCAGAATATACTGAACTTTCCAGTATTTTTCGGGTAGTAGGTAGTTCACGAGCCAAGAAAAAAGACCAGCAAGTACGAATAGAAATACTACAGCGGCAAGTACATATTCTGTCACCTGATCAATTTTTTCATTGTTAACTCCCTTAGCTGCCCATCTGTAAACGGTGGGAGCCCAGACGGTTGAGAAAATACTTTGGAAAATAATAGCCGCTGATGCAAAGCTAGTGGCTACTGAATAGATGCCTAGTTCTTCAAAGGTGGAAAGGCTGCGCAGGAATAACTTATCCATGGCAGTCAACCCCCAGAAGGCTGCACCACCCATAATCAGCGGAGTGCCAAAGCGCAGCATGGCTTTCAATTGTTCAATATCTATTTTTTGTTGAAAGGCCGCGAGCAATTCCTGGCGGGTGTTCCAAGTATATATTAGGGTTACAGCCGTGATGGAAAGCGTATGGGCTATTACCAAGTGGAGAAGATCAAAGCCGAATGAGAATAAAACATAGGTACCGATAGCTGCGAGAAAAATGAGCTTAGGTAGAACTTGACTCATGGAAAAAGCCAAACCATTTTCCTGCATTCGTAAGATCAGTGACAAAAAGCGGGAGATAAACGAAGTGAGCATGCATGCGGATATCAGAAAGCTTATCAGCAAGCTGTCTACGGAAAACAATGTTCTGGAAATAAAGCCGGGTACTAATAAGCAGAGAAGTAGTGCAGTAGTAAGAAGCAGGAGGCCGGGTACCAGAGAAACTTTCAGTAAAGCAGGTTTGCGCTCTGCTTCGTGATATTCTCTGACATAGACTTGGTCCAACCCCAGACTAAACAGCAGAATGCAAAAACTAGACATGACCTGGAGCATTGCTATTCGGCCAATATCTTCGGGTGAATAAAACCAAGTAATGATAGGGAGTGTAACGAAACCTAATGCAGCACCGCCGATGGGGCCAACGGAAAAAGCAGCAATTTTCTTTATGTTCATATTATGCAAACTGGCATGCTTGCCTTAATAGGTTAATTGTTTTTTTATTGGCAGCTTCTTTCGACCAATTGTTTTTTACAATAGTTCGGTTAACTACCATGTCTGCATGGTCCAGTCTCTGGTTGAG
The DNA here is from genome assembly GCF_019956305.1 of Pseudomonas sp. BF-B-30. NCBI lineage: Bacteria > Pseudomonadati > Pseudomonadota > Gammaproteobacteria > Pseudomonadales > Pseudomonadaceae > Pseudomonas > Pseudomonas sp. BF-B-30. The sequence goes on from NZ_JAHBDG010000001.1 coordinate 157,060, forward strand.
AAGTTCAGGTTTTTTTTCAAGCTCCTGAATTGAAAAAACCACGGCTCCTTGGTCTCGAAAATAAGTATAAGTTGGACATTCTTGTCGCAAAAATATTTTCGCTCCCAGATAGAGCATGATGACAATGTTACCAACGGCCTGTTGTCGAACATGATTCATGATGACAAAGCCGCAGGATTCTAAAATATTCACATAATTGTCAATGGGTATGAAGTCGATTAATGGCTCAAAGTGATGGCCAAATATTTTTTGCCCATTTTTTAAGATTAAATCTCGGTATTGTGCATCACCATAGCTAAGCGGTGAAACAATATCTCTATTGTCAATGCCAAAGTTTGACAAAAGGTCAAATGAGTCTAAATGGTTGTTTTCGGCGGAGGCGCTATTTCCGATTAAAATAGAGTCGCCAGTCACCTGCTTATTTGTAAAACCTTTTACAAAATCTTCTTCAAGGTTGCCATAGTTCCATAAGGCATACTCTGGAAATTTTTCTCCTGAGTACTTCTTGTTCACCATGCTGTACTCGGATGGTAGGACCGGCGAAAAAAAGTTTATTCTATTTATTACCTTTGATTTGTCTTTCGAGAAGATATGTTTTTTCAGAAGGGATTTTATTTTTTTGGGGATACTGTCTCTATTTGTTGTTTTGCTAAGCTCTAGGTGTGTCAGTGGAAGAAGCATTTCATCCCTTGACTTATATATTATATCGTAATAGTCATAACCCCAGCCGACCCATACAAGAGGTAGGTGGTCGGGCAGTTTCAATATTGATTTATACCAAATTGGATTTAGGGAGTGAATTATGATTAGGTCATACGTTGAAATATTTTTGGAGATTTTTCCGGTAAAAACAGATAAGGCTGAAACTGTTGTTGCTGGAGACTTTACGAACTTTAGCGGTTTTGAGCTATATACATACAAGTCGTTTGCGTCAGGTGCTGCGCGTTCGAAAGCCCTTATCGCCTGGTCAATAAATTTTTCATCATTTGCCAGATGAAGTATTTTAAGGTCTTTCATTTATTAATTCTTCTTTGTAAGAAATTCCCTTCTAACTCTAAAAGAGTCGTTTTCCTTTCCTTGATTCGCTTCGCGGGCACGCCGGAATAAATCCCAAATGCCTTGCAGCTTTTCGAAACCAAGCTCAATGCTCCAACGGCTACACCCTCTTCAAGTATCACATCTGGAAGTACGACACTGCCCGCGCCAATAATTACATGTCGACCGATGACAACATCCGCATGGCGGACGTTGGTGAACTCTACAGGTACCATGGGGTTGGTCATAGTGATACCACTGTAGTCATCGTTACTACTATATATTGATACTTTCGAAGAAATATTGCTGAAGTCATGCAGTGTTATTTTTCCTGCACCAATCAGCGACGTGTAAACGGCGATATGAATGTAGTTACCGATCTCGATTCCGCCACTACCTGCAGAAAGTACGCAGAAGTCATCAATGCGTACGTTGTTGCCAACTCTAATATTGGCGCAATTGTAGTAGGAGGCTTTGTCGGATAGTCGTGAGTTTTCTCCGACATAGGAAAAACCCATTTCGTCGATTTGCTCACGGGTAAGAAAGCCCAATTCAATACCCCTTTATGGCATTGATAATGCGAGTAAGGTCATCGTTGCCGAGGGAAGGGTATATAGGCAAGCAGAGTACTTTCTCGGAAATCTTATTTGCAATCGGAAGGTTGTTATGCTGCGCTGACGGAATGCCGCGGTACATGGGGAACTCACTAATCAGCGGGTAAAAATAACGACGGGAAAAAATGTTGTTCTCTTTAAGCTTTTGATACAGCTCGTCGCGGCTGAGCGGGTAATCCGCTTCAATCAGAATCGGGAAGTAGGAGTAATTTGCAACCTTCTGATTTGTCTCTTCGACCAAGCGAACGCCTTTGATAGTTTTTAGTTGTTCCCGATAGATCTGGTCGATTTCGCGGCGACGGATCATGATCTGATCGATGTGTTGTAATTGCAGGAGGCCAAAAGCGGCGTTGATTTCGCTCATCTTGCCGTTGATACCCGGGCCTACAACAGTGACTTCATCCACAATGCCAAAATTCTTTAGATTATCGATACGCTGCTTAGTCTTGGCGTCCGGACAGATGATAGCGCCGCCTTCGAAGGTATTGAAAACCTTGGTTGCGTGGAAGCTCAGCGCACTGAGATCGCCATGACGGAGGATGCTGCCACCGGCGTCCTTAACGCCGAAGGCGTGAGCAGCATCGTAGATTACTCGCAAGTTATAGTTATCGGCAATTTTTTGAATGGATTCTACGTCACATGGGTTGCCGTAGCAGTGCACCGGCATGATAGCGGTGGTCTGCGGTGTGATTGCCGCTTCGATTTTGGTTGGGTCGAGATTGAGGGTCTGCGGGTCAATATCCACAAAAACGGGCTTAATGCCGTTCCACAAAAGTGAGTGGGCAGTGGCAACGAATGAATAGGGTGTAGTGATTACTTCGCCTGTCACGCGTAACGCTTGCAGAGCTGTCAGCAGAGCAATGGTGCCATTGTTGAATAGTGCGATGTGCTCGACACCCAAGTAGTCGCACAATGCCTCTTCCAATTGCTGGTGCATCGGTCCGCCATTGGTGAGTATCTTGTTGTCCCAGATCTTTTGCAAATAAGGGACGAACTCCTCCAGAGGAGGTAGGTAGGGCTGCGTGACGTAAACCGGTTTATTGCTCATTTCGACTCCTTGGACAGTGATAACAGATACTGACCATAGCTATTCTTGCTCAGGGACTGGCCAATGCGCATCAGGTCATCGCCATTCAACCAGCCATTGTTAAAGGCAATCTCTTCTAGGCAGGCGACTTTATAGCCTTGACGTTTCTCGATGGTTTCGACGAAGTGGCTTGCTTCTAGCAAACTTTCGTGGGTACCGGTATCCAGCCAGGCAAAACCGCGGCCTAGTAGTTCGACACTGAGGTCGCCGCGCTCAAGGTAGGCCTGGTTGATGCTGGTGATTTCCAATTCGCCACGTGCGGAAGGCTTCACTTGTTTGGCAATTTGCACCACGTCGTTGTCGTAAAAGTACAGCCCGGTAACAGCGAAGTGAGATTTAGGCTTGAGTGGCTTTTCCTCAATGGAGATGGCGCGCTTGTATTCGTCGAACTCCACCACACCGAAGCGCTCAGGGTCTTTCACCGGATAGCCAAATACCGTAGCGCCCTTTTCGCGCTGTGCAGCATGGTGCAGCATGGGGCGGAAGCCTTGACCGTAGAAGATGTTATCGCCCAAGACTAAGCATACAGAATCGACGCCAATGAACTCCTCACCAATAATGAAGGCTTCAGCCAAACCGTCCGGGCGGAGTTGTACTGCATAACTGAGGTTTATACCGAGCTCACTGCCATCGCCGAGCAGGCGTTGGAACGCACCGATGTCATCCGGGGTGCTGATCAGCAGAATGTCTCGGATTCCGGCGAGCATCAGCACTGACAGCGGGTAATAGACCATCGGCTTGTCGTAGATTGGCAGTAGCTGTTTGGAAACACCCTTGGTGATAGGATACAGCCGGGTGCCGGAGCCACCGGCGAGGATGATGCCTTTCATGTGTAGCCTATCCTTATTCAATAGCGCCGAGGCGTTCACGTTGATAGCTGCCGTCCTGTACGCGGCGGCACCACTCTAGGTTGTTCAGATACCATTCAACGGTCTTGCGAATGCCAGACTCGAAGGTTTCTATCGGTGTCCAACCCAATTCGCACTGAATCTTACCGGCGTCGATGGCGTAGCGCAGGTCATGACCGGGACGGTCCTGGACATGGATGATTAAGTCCTTGTAACAGCGGAGATGTTCGTTAGGTAGGCCTTCGGCTTGTATCGCTGCGGTAGTGGTGTTTGCGAGAGGGCGCAGTTCGTTGAGCAGATCACAGATAGTGTGGACGACTTCGATGTTTTGCTTCTCGTTGTGACCACCAATGTTGTAGGTCTCGCCGATCTGACCTGCGGTCAGCACTCTGTATAAAGCGCGAGCGTGATCCTCCACGTAGAGCCAATCGCGAATCTGGTTACCTCTGCCATACACCGGCAATGGCTTGCCTTCCAGTGCATTGAGAATCACTAGCGGAATCAGTTTTTCGGGAAAATGATAAGGTCCGTAGTTGTTCGAGCAATTGGTCACTAACGTAGGCAGGCCATAGGTGCGGCGCCAGGCACGAACCAGATGGTCTGAACTGGCCTTGCTCGCAGAGTAGGGCGAGCTGGGTGCATAGGGGGTGGTTTCGGTGAACAGATGTTCAGGGTTTTCCAGGTCTCCGTACACCTCATCGGTCGAAATATGGTGGAAGCGGAAGGCGGCCTTGCGCTCTGCATCCAGTCCTTGCCAATACTTTCGAGCGCCTTCCAATAGGGTATAGGTGCCGACGATGTTGGTTTCGATGAAGGCTGCTGGCCCGTCTATGGAGCGGTCGACATGGGACTCGGCGGCTAGGTGCATTAACACATCCGGCTGATGCTCCCGGAATATCCGCTCGACTTCGACGCGGTCGCATATATCAGCATGTTCAAAGGTATAACGCTCGCTGGAGCTGATCTCGGCCAAGGATTCGAGATTGCCAGCGTAGGTTAGCTTGTCGAGACTGATCACGCTGTCGTCTGTGTTGCGAATGATGTGACGAATGACAGCCGAACCGATAAAGCCGGCACCGCCCGTGACCAAAATCTTCATGCTGTCCAGATTCCACGCGTATCGACAATTTTGCGGTCTTCGAGCGTAGTTGCAGGGATTTCCTTGAACTCCTTGTGATCGACCAGCAGCACCACTACATCGGCTTCAGCCAGGGCCTGCTCTAAACTTCTGAGAGTTAACTTGCCAGCCAGCTTGGCAGGTAACTCATGAATATTCGGCTCCACTACCAACACCCGCCCTGGGTGTGTAGCTGCGATCTGCTGGGTTATCGTCACTGCCGGGCTTTCCCGCAAGTCATCAATATCCGGTTTAAAGGATAAGCCAAAGCAGGTTATGGTTACTTCCTTGGAGGTTTTCTCAGGGTTGGCTTGGAGGAATTCGGCGACTGCCAGTTTCACCTTTTCGATCACCCATTGCGGCTTACTGTCATTCACTTCGCGGGCCACGCGAATTAACTGCGCTTGTTCCGGCGTCCTGCTGACGATAAACCATGGATCTACTGCAATGCAGTGGCCGCCGACACCCGGGCCAGGTTGCAGAATGTTGACACGCGGGTGGAGGTTGCCCAGCCGAATCAGTTCCCAAACATTGATATCAAGCTTGTCGCAAATCATCGAGAGTTCGTTGGCGAATGCGATATTCACATCGCGAAAGCTGTTCTCGGTGAGCTTGCACATTTCCGCTGTGCGGGCGTTGGTGACAATGCAGTCACCTTGGACAAACACCTTGTAAAGGCTGATGGCTAACTCTGAGCATTTTGGAGTCATACCGCCAATTACTCGGTCGTTCTGCACCAGTTCGCGCAGCACATGACCGGGCAGTACTCGCTCAGGGCAGTGAGCAATACGGATGTCGGAGCTTTCGCCATGAGTCTGCGGGAAACTCAGGTCTGGTCGAGCTTCGGCGAGCCAAGCGGCCATTTGTTCGGTAGCGCCGACCGGAGAGGTCGACTCAAGAATGACCAAATCACCCTTCTTCAACACCGGGGCAATATTTTTGCTGGCAGATTCTATGTAGCTCAGGTCCGGCTCATGGTCGCCCTTGAACGGCGTGGGAACGGCAATCAGAAAAGCATCGGCGGGTTCCGGTTTGGTGGTCGCGCGCAAGTAGCCTTCGGTCACAGCCGCATGTACAACCATGTCCAAGTCTGGCTCAACGATATGAATCTCACCTCGATTGATAGTATCGACAGTGTGTTGGTTAACGTCGATGCCAATCACCTGTTTTTTGCGCGAGGCAAAAACAGCTGCGGTGGGCAAGCCGATATAACCCAAACCAATGACGGAGATGGTTGCAAATGGCATGACATATCCTTGAGATATAAATTTTAAATGTAATTTTTAAGCGAACGACAGCGGATCGAAGCAACGACCGTTAAGGTGGATAGCGTTTTTATTGCGCTAGCAACGCTTCAAGAATGCGCTGGCAGGCCTTCCCATCACCGTATGGGTTGTGGGCGTAACTCATAGTGCGGTAGGCGACCGGGTCGCCTAGTAAACGGTTCAGTTCGCGAACTATATTTGCGGTTTCGGTGCCAACAAGTGCCACGGTGCCTGCGGCGACGGCTTCTGGCCGTTCCGTTGTATCGCGCATCACAAGTACTGGCTTGCCCAGAGATGGGGCTTCTTCCTGGATGCCACCCGAGTCAGTCAAGATGATGTGCGCACGGCTCATCATGTATACGAAAGGGAGGTAGTCCAGAGGCTCAATCAAATGGACATTGCCGATGCCAGTCAGTAGGCGATTTACAGGCTCGCGTACATTGGGATTGAGGTGCACGGGATAGACGATATCTACCTCTGGATGTTGTTGGGCAACTTCCATAAGCGCCTGACAGATTCGCTCAAAGCCATCACCAAAACTTTCTCGACGATGACCGGTAACGAGGATCAATTTCCTGCCAGGATTAAGAAATGCGCTGGGTGCTGCTGCTGCGTTGTTGAGTACCTGGTCCTGATCGAGACGCGAGATTACTCCAAGTAGTGCGTCGATCACGGTATTGCCTGTAACGACGATGCTTTCAGGGTTGACGCCTTCACGCAATAGGTTGGCTTGCGAGGTTTCAGTGGGTGCGAAGTGCAGGTTAGCCAGTGCGCCGGTCAGCTTACGGTTGCCTTCTTCAGGCCAAGGCGAGTAAAGGTTGCCGGTACGTAGCCCTGCTTCAACGTGTGCGACCGGAATCTGATGGTAGTAGGCCGCAAGACTGGCCGCGAAGGTGGTCGCGGTATCTCCGTGCACTAAAACGACATCTGGTTTGAAGTCCGCAAATACGTTCTTCAAACCTTGCATGATGGCCGTGCTGACGTCCGTAAGATCCTGGCCAGGTTTCATGATGTTCAGATCGAAATCTGGCTGGATGGCAAACAGGTCAAGAACTTGGTCAAGCATCTCGCGGTGTTGGCCTGTAACGCAGACTTTTGCATCGAAGCGATCGTCAGACGCAAGTGCAAGAACCAGTGGAGCCATCTTGATAGCTTCGGGGCGGGTGCCAAAGACGCAGAGGGTTTTCATTGAATACGGGCCATTTTATGGGTGTTCGTTTGAGTCAAGAGTGCGCAGCGGAAGAGCGCACTACAGCGAGGAGCCGCAGACGGACTTCAGTAGATGTTTTTTGACAACAAAGTGAGCGGGGTCTTGATCAGAATCTTGATATCGAGCCACAACGACCAGTTGTTGATGTACGCGAGATCAAGCTCTACACGCTTTTCCATCTTGTCGATGGTTTCTGTCTCGCCGCGATAACCACTGATTTGAGCAAGACCGGTAATCCCCGGTTTGATTCGGTGTCGAGCCATGTAGGCATCGATTTTTCCGGTGTAGTAATCGTTATGCGCCACGGCGTGAGGGCGGGGGCCTACCAGTGACATGCGGCCTTGCAGGGCATTGAACAGTTGCGGTAGTTCGTCGAGGGAAGTGCGGCGGATGAACTGACCGACGCGGGTTACTCGAGGGTCGTCACGGCTGGCCTGTTTGACTTCCTTGTCGTCGTGCATACGCATCGAGCGAAACTTCCAGACCTTGATGATCTTGCCGTTCCAGCCATGGCGTTTCTGTTTGAACAGGATGGGGCCAGGGGATGAGCATTTGACGGCGATGGCAGTGGCCAACAATACCGGGCTGAGGAGAATGATCGCGATGAGTGCGACGGTCCGGTCCATTATCGCTTTAGAGGCGGCGGCGGTGGGGTAGGACGTCAGTGGGCTCTCGTTCAAGTGAATGGCGGGAAGGCCTTCGATATCACTTACGGAGTGGTTGAGCAGGATCAGGCTTTGCAGATCTGGGGTCCAGATGACGTCGACGCTGGAGTCCAGCAGGTCGATGTACAGGCCTTCGATCTGTTCGGCTTCTGTCAGCGGCAATGCGATGTAGAGGCGCCGAATCTGGTGGGTTGCGATAAGGTCCCGCAGGTGGGCAAGGCTGCCAATCACCGGGTACAGGCCATTGCTGGGCGACGGTTGGTCGTCCGCGGCTACCAGGCCAACCAGTGGTTCGTTTCTATTGCGAACCAATTTGTCCGCGAGTTCTTGGGCCAGGTCGCCGGTGCCGATAATCAGCGAGGTGCGGGCGGCTTGCAGCTTTTGCTGGTAACGCCGGGAGAGGTTGTGCAGCGGCACATAGAGGCAGGCTTGAAGTGCGAAACCGCCGAGCGCGAGACTGATAATAACTTCGCGGGAAAAAAGCGCACTGGTTTTGGTGATAAACGCCACGACGGTCAAGCCGGAGAGTAGCACCAGCCAGCCAGCCAACAATCGGCCTAGTCCTACCAAATAACCATGGTGTTTATGGTAGACCTGCATCATGGAGTAGGCGGGTACCGAGCCGAGCAGTATGAATGCCGAGAGTATCCGGTAGTGGGCTTCGACTTCCCCGGTCTTCATGGTTGCCAGCGCACAGAGCAGGAGGATGAGTGCGCAGATTGCGGCAAGCCATTGGGTCCAGAACGTAAGACCGCGACCGGCTGGTAGCGTGGTGTTGCGCTTGCGAATCAAAATAATGTCCCTTGCGTCGATTTGGACATAGCCTTCCTGGGCATGCCTGCTGTCTGGAGTGTTCACGCCATGCAGCTTTGGTTGCTGTTTGAGCCACTGGCACAAACCGGTCTGTGTCGTGGCGTTTCCCTTATCCGTGACAGGGAACGCACTCGCCTTGGCCAATATCAAGGTTTTGGGCACGCTACCGCCCCAGGATTGACCGTTGGTTTCCTGAGAACGTGCGCCGTGGGTGCGACGAATGAGCCGATGCGCGAGCGCTGGCAGTTTATTTTGGGTATGAGGGAGTCAATCGGGCAGGCCGAGCCATGGCTCAGCAGAGGACTATGCGTCTGTTCCTTGACGGCGGCACAACGGGGGGCTGTGCAAGGCATCCTGCCGGAGTGAAGTAGTTAACCTCAGCCGAGGGTGCATTCTACTGAATTCGTAGGAAAAGTGAAGACGAATTTGTAGGATGGATCCAATAAAAGCGGCGTTTTTATTGGGCGAGGAGCGGTTTTTAGCCAGATTTGCTGTGGTTCGGGCATGGTTCGACATTGCAAGCAATTTCAGCGCTCGCAAGTCAGTCGTTGGTGTTTATTTTTGTTGTTTTAGGTGAGCAAAACGATAGGGGTGATCAGGTTTTTTCTATTGCGTCAATCGGGATGCTGAGGGTGTGTTCGCGGTGCAGGAGCTGGAGCAGGATCACGATGCGTTCGGCACCGTCGCGGGCCAGGAAAATCGCTTCCAGTTCCTTATAGCTGCCGCGGTTGATGCGCACCCTGTCGCCGGGTTCGAGTGCTGCGGACTCGACTGGTGCCTCGTTGAGTTGCTGTTGCAATTGCTCGATGAGATCGTCAGCGACCGCAATCGGTAGTTTGCCGAACGTCACCAGTTGGTTGACTCCGCGGGTAGAGCGGATCGGGTGCCAATTATCGTTGAGTTGGTCGAGCTGGATAAAAAGGTAGCCGGGGAAGAGAGACTCCACTGACGTACTGCGGCGACCGCGCTGAATACGTTCGATCCGTTGAGTTGGTCGGTAGCAAGTGAAGCTCTGGCGAATCAGGTTTTCCTCGGCACGGGCGTCTTGCCGGGGTTTGCACTGGATCAGGTACCAGCGTGGGGGAGGGTGCGGGCGAGGCATGCTGAGGGCTCTCATGGGTGAATCAGGGCAGCGGCGCTGCCCTGATGTCCGGTGTCACTTTTTGTCCGAGGCGTATTCGTATTGATAATAGCTGTAGCTACCATAGCCGTACGCCGAAGCTTTGCGTTCCACGGCGTTGAAAATCGCACCCTTGACCACGATGCCGTTCTGTTCGAAGCGGCGCTTGGTCACTGCGATCTCTTTGGCGGCGTTTACGCCGAAACGGGTCACGATCAGACTTGTGCCGGCCTGGCGGCCCACCAGAGCGGCATCGGTCACTGCGAGGATTGGCGGGGTGTCGATGATCACCAGGTCGTACTGGCTGCTGACTTGCTCCAGGAACCGAGTGAAGTTGCTGTGCATCAGCAGTTCGGATGGGTTTGGTGGGATCTGACCACGGGTGATGACGTGCAGGTTGTCCACTTCGGTGGAGTGGGTTGCCTTGTTCAGATCAATCTTGCCGGCGAGCAGATCGGACAAGCCATTGCTCACGTCCATGCGGAACATTTTGTTCAGGTAGCCTTTGCGCATGTCAGCGTCGACCAGCAGTACCTTTTGTCCGGTCTGGGCAATGATGGCGGCCAGGTTGCACGATACGAAGGATTTACCCACGGCCGGGCTTGGGCCGGAGATCATCAGAATGTTGTTCTTCGCTTCAAGGGTCGCGAAGTGCAGGCTGGTACGCAGGCTGCGCAACGATTCCACGGCGAGGTCGGCAGGGTTGTTCACGGCTAGCAACAGGGAGCCGGTAGACGCGCGGTTGTTGCCCTTTAATGTGCCTTCAATCAAGGATTGACCCTTGCTGAGAGGGATTGAGGCATAAACCGGGATGCCGAGTTGCTCAATGACCTCTGGGTCTTCGACGCCACGATTCATCGCTTTACGAACCAGTACGTAGGCCACGGCAATCAAGCCGCCGAGCAGCGTTGCGATCAAAACGACCAGCGCTTTTTTCGGTTTGACCGGTTTATCGATGTTCGCATCCGCCGAGTCGATCACGCGGACGTTACCTACCGTACCGGCTCGGACAATATCCAGCTCTTGGGTTTTGTTCAGCAACTGAGTGTAGATGTCGGTGGTGACTTGCATGTCACGGGTCAGGCGCAGTAATTCCTGCTGGGTTTCTGGTAGGTTTTTAACCTTCTTTTCCAGTCCGCGTTTCTGCTGATCCAGCTGACCCATTTGGGTCATCAGTGCCTGGTAGGACGGATGTTCGCGGGTGAAACGGTGTTCCATCTCGGCTTGCTTGAACTTCAACTCGGAAATCAGGGTTTCCAGGGCTACGATCTGATCGAGTACAGCTTTGGTTTCGATAGTGATGTCTACGGAGCGGGCACTGCTCTGGTAGGCATTCAACTGACCTTCGGCCTTCTCAAGTTGTTTGCGCACATCCGGCAGCTGGCTGCGCAGAAAGTCTAGGCTTTGCGCGGCTTCGGCGGAGTTACGCTGCACGTTCTGCAGTACGTAAAGACGGTTGATTTCATCCAGTACTTTGTTAGCCAGATCGGGATCTTCGTTTTCCAGCGACAGCGCGATGATGCCGGACTCTTTACCACGTTCAGCGGCCGACACATCTTCTTGGTACTTGAGAATGGTATTGAGGCGACGCTGCTTGGTAACAGTGAATAGAGCGCCGGTATTGGCATTCAGTGTCGAAACTTGCAGTTTGAAGCCATTTTGCTCCAGTTTCTCACCTGCTTGACCCTGAAGTAGGACTTCGTCATCTTCATTCAGCAGAGCAAAGGCACCATTTCCCTCAGAGCGTAGTGTCAACCCCTTGCCCAGGTAAGCATCAGGCACTTCCAGTTGGAAGATATCGAGTTTTTCTCCACCCCAGGTGAAGCTGTTGAGACCGAGCAGTGGCGAGGCCACCTGGTTTTCACTCACCGGCTCAAAGCGCCGGCTCAGAAATTGGCCAATCAGCGGGAAATAGTTCGGGTCAACAATAATATCGAGCTTCAGGTTCTCCACAGCCTTGCCCAGTACTGCGCGGGATTTAAGCAGCTCAATTTCAGTCACCGCCGGAGAGGTGCCACCGAACATCTCGCTCATTTCCCCCATGCCGCCCAGCGCAGCCATGCCGCCTTTTTTCTCTTCAACCTGCACCAGCGCATTCGCCTGATAAATCGGCGTCGACAACAGTGCATACGCAACACCCACCGCGCAAAAGAACGCAGTGATGCCAACAATGATCCACTTGCTATCGATCAAGGTGCCGAAGAGTGCGAGCAGATCGATGTCGTCATCGTCGTCGCGGTGTTCCTGGATTGGGAGGCTGTTTGGGCTTTGCATGCGGGGTACTTTTACAAGGGGTGATTATAGTTTTTGCGACCAGCTGTCGACGCCTTGCGTCATCAGTTGGTAGACGTGTTCGAAGGCGACCTTCTGTTGGCGATAGGGGTCGGGGATTTCCTGGTTGTTCTGCCACTTGCCCAGCAGGAACGTTTTGCCCTGTGCTTCCGGCGCCATTTGCACGATGCGTTTAACGTGGCCTGTTTCCATGGTGAGGATCAGGTCAGCCTGTTGCAGCAGTTCGCGGGTCAGTTGCCGGCCTTTGTGGTCCGGGTGGTCGCCATTGTGTTCGCGCAAGACTTCCAGCGCGGTGCTGTCCATGGGTTTGTCCACCAGGGCGTGGATGCCCGCTGAACTCACATCAATGCCGCGCTCGGCCAGTCTGCTTTTCAGCAGGGCCTCGACGGTGGGGCTTCGGCAGATGTTGCCGATGCAAACGACCAGGATTTTATTGAACATAGGGGCTGCGCAAGTTGCGATATCAAGTGTGAAAACCGCACAGGCAGAAGGAAGGAGAGGCGTCTGGATTCCGTTCCCGCGCAACTGTACGGCTATCTCCGGTGGCTAACTGCTACCGGGGCCATTTTAAAAGCGTGCACTCTAGTGGTGTAGGGGGGGAGGGTCAAGGCTCGGCTGTTACTTTCTGTCATACGGTTGTTTGGTTCGTCGCGGTGACTATCCCGCCATCGGGTAGGTGAACAGTGCGAAGTGCATCAGGTTCAAGCCGAAGTGGCTGAGGATGGCTGCGCCCAATCCACCGAAACGGTAGGCGAGGCCGTAACCGACCCCGGCCAGACTCGCCAGTACCACCCATTGCCAGCCAGCCCCGGCGTGGGCCAGGCCGAAGATCAGAGACGCCAGCAGCAGGGCGAGGGTTTCACCCTGGGGCAGGGTTTTCATGATCCGGCTCAGTCCGCCCTGGATATAGCCGCGAAACAACGCTTCCTCGACCAGGGTTACTAGCAGCAGGTTGTTGAGCATCCATAGCCAGGCCTGGTCCGGCCATTTCGGCGCCCAGGCGATGATGCCCAGCAACAGTGCACCGCCCAATGCCAGCACGGCGCTCAACGCCAGTGACAGCACGGTGGCATACAGGAAGGAGCGCAACGAGCAGCGACCGACTATCCATGGGCAGGCCAACAGCAGCCAGAAGCCGATCAGGGGTTTATCCAGGTTCAGGAACATGGAAAACGGCACGGCGTTTTCGCTGAAGCGCTGCAGAGCAATGCCGCGACCGTTATGGAAGCCCGGTAGCCAGTGCAATGCCAGGGCTAGCGCCAAGGCGATGAACAGGCCGTGGCCGAGGATGCGTAGACCAGGGATTACTTGTTGGCGAACGGTGAAGCCTGCGATCAACAGCAGCATTACCGAGATTGCCGCCAGCCAATCGAGGTGACCGTGGGTCAGCGCCAATCCGTAGCCGAGGCAGAGCAGGGCCAGAAAAGTCCATGGCAGGGCAGGCATGTAAAGTCCTTGTGTCGGGATTACGCTGTGCACCCCTAATCCCCTGTGGGAGCGAGCTTGCTCGCGATGACGGAGTGTTGAATGTATCGACCGATCGCGAGCAAGCTCGCTCCCACAGGTTGTGTGTCGGACACAATATTTGGGGCGATTCCATTTCAAGTGGCGCGCGATTATAGGGATGTAGGCGACATAAACAAAAACACCGCCCGGAGGCGGTGTCTGTCTGTGTATTGCTCATCAGTTACGAAGCAATCAACTGCCGCAACACATAATGCAGAATCCCTCCGGACTTGAAGTACTCCACCTCATTCAACGTATCGATGCGGCACAACACTTCGATCTTCTCGCGGCTGCCGTCTTCGCGGGTGATGACCAGCGTCAGGTTCATCCGTGGCGTCAGCTCGACGCCGGTCAAGCCGAGGATGTCCAGGGTTTCGCTGCCGCCCAGTTTCAGGCTCTTGCGGTTCTGATCCAGCTTGAATTGCAACGGCAGCACGCCCATGCCCACCAGGTTGGAGCGGTGAATCCGTTCGAAGCTTTCGGCGACGACCGCTTTCACCCCCAGCAGGTTGGTGCCCTTGGCCGCCCAGTCGCGACTCGAGCCGGTGCCGTATTCCTGGCCGGCGATCACCACCAGCGGAGTGCCCGAAGCCTGATAGCGCATGGCTGCGTCGTAGATCGACATTTTTTCCCCGGTGGGAATGTAGCGGGTGTTGCCGCCTTCTTCGCCGCCGAGCATTTCGTTGCGTATGCGAATGTTGGCGAAGGTGCCGCGCATCATTACTTCATGGTTGCCACGCCGCGAGCCGTAGGAGTTGAAGTCCCGCGGTTCCACGCCTTTGTCGCGCAGGTATTGCCCTGCCGGGCTGTCGACCTTGATGTTGCCGGCCGGGGAAATGTGGTCAGTGGTCACCGAGTCGCCGAGCAGTGCGAGGATCCTGGCGCCGCTGACATCCTTGACCACGGGCGCTGGGCCGCCGATGTCGTCGAAGAACGGCGGGTGCTGGATGTAAGTCGAGTCGTCCTGCCAGACATAGGTCGCCGCCTGCGGTACCTTGATCGCCTGCCATTGTTCGTCACCGGCAAACACTTCGGCGTACTCCTTGTGGAACATGGCGGTGTTGACCTGATTCACGGCGTCGGCAATTTCCTTGCTGCTTGGCCAGATGTCCCGCAGGTACACCGGTTTGCCGTCCTTGCCATCGCCCAGCGGCTCGCGACTGAGGTCGGTGCGCACCGTGCCGGCCAGCGCATAGGCCACCACCAGCGGCGGGGAGGCCAGCCAATTGGTTTTCACCAAAGGATGCACCCGGCCTTCGAAGTTGCGATTGCCCGAGAGTACGGAGGCCACGGTGAGGTCGGCTTGCTGGATGGCTTTCTCGATGGGCTCCGACAGTGGCCCGGAGTTGCCGATGCAAGTGGTGCAGCCATAGCCGACCAGGGCAAAGCCCAATTCATCGAGGTACTGGGTCAGGCCGGCCGCCTTGTAGTAGTCGGTGACCACTTTCGAACCGGGGGCCAGCGAGCTCTTCACCCAGGGTTTGCGTTGCAGGCCTTTTTCCACGGCCTTCTTCGCCACCAGCCCAGCGGCCATCATCACGCTGGGGTTGGAGGTGTTGGTGCAGGAGGTGATCGCGGCGATGACCACGGCGCCGTTTTTCAGGCGATAGGTCTGGCCTTCGAAATCGTAATCCGCTTCGCCGGCCATATCGGCATTGCCGACGGCAACACCGCCACCGCCTTCACTTTCCAGGCGGCCTTCTTCCTTGCTGGTGGGCTTGAATTGCAGGTCGGTGAAGTCGCTGAACGCTTGCGCGACATTCGGCAGGGTCACCCGGTCCTGCGGACGTTTCGGCCCCGCGAGGCAGGCTTCGACGCTGCCCATGTCCAGCGCCAGGCTGTCGGTGAACACCGGTTCCTGGCCGGGCAGGCGCCACAGGCCCTGGGCCTTGCTGTAGGCCTCGACCAGTTGCACCGTTTCCAGGGTCCGGCCGGACAGGCGCAGGTAATCCAGCGTGATGTCGTCCACCGGGAAGAAGCCGCAGGTGGCGCCGTATTCCGGGGCCATGTTGGCGATGGTCGCGCGGTCGGCCAGGGGCAGGTCGGCAAGGCCGTCGCCGTAGAATTCGACGAATTTGCCCACCACGCCTTTCTTGCGCAGCATCTGGGTCACGGTCAGCACCAGGTCGGTGGCGGTGATGCCTTCCTTGAGCTTGCCGGTGAGTTTGAAACCGATGACTTCGGGAATCAGCATCGACACCGGTTGCCCGAGCATCGCCGCTTCCGCCTCGATACCGCCGACACCCCAGCCAAGCACGCCGAGGCCGTTGATCATGGTGGTGTGGGAATCGGTGCCAACCAGTGTGTCCGGGAAGGCGTACGTGCGACCGTCCTCGTCCTTGGTCCAGACTGTGCGGCCGAGGTATTCAAGATTCACCTGGTGGCAGATCCCGGTGCCCGGCGGCACCACGCTGAAATTGTCGAAGGCACTCTGGCCCCAGCGCAGGAACGCATAGCGCTCGCCATTGCGCTGCATTTCAATGTCGACGTTCTGCTCGAAGGCGCTGCTGCTGGCGAACTTGTCGACCATCACCGAGTGATCGATCACCAGGTCCACCGGCGACAGCGGGTTGATCCGTTGCGGATTGCCGCCGGCCTTGGCCATCGCCGCGCGCATCGCGGCCAGGTCGACCACCGCCGGTACGCCGGTGAAGTCCTGCATCAGCACTCGCGCGGGGCGGTACTGGATTTCGCGGTCGGAACGACGCTCCTTGAGCCACGCGGCCAGTGCCTTGAGGTCGGCACCGGTGACGGTTTTTTCGTCCTCCCAGCGCAGCAGGTTTTCCAGCAGGACTTTCAACGACATCGGCAACTTGTCCAGATCACCCAGGCATTTGGCGGCCTCGGGCAGGCTGAAGTAGTGGTAGGTCTTGTTGCCGACTTGCAGGGTCTTGAGCGTATTCAGGCTATCGAGGGACGGCATTGCAATCACTCCTTTGAGTCCGCACGGCTACGGACTGAGGGGATGGGCAGAACATTAAACCTAGCTCTGTTTTCAGTAGCTGGCTAATAACCGGGCTCTATCGACAAGCTCCAGCTTCCGATCTCGGCTATCATGCGCCGGTTTTCATGACAGGCTTTGCTTCAGGGCAAGCGGTCTCTCTTTGTGGGAGCGAGCCTGCTTGCGATGGACGTTAACGATAACGCGTGTTTCCTGAATAACGCGCCGTCCTTGAGTCCATCGCGAGCAGGCTCGCTCCTACAGGGTCCAGGAGTATTAATGAACACCCTATTCATGCATTGCCGGCCGGGCTTCGAAGGCGAAGTCTGTTCCGAGATTTCCGACCTCGCCGCGCGCTTGAACGTGGCCGGTTATGCCAAGGCCAAGGCGGCTACTGCCTGCGCCGAGTTTGTCTGCACCGAAGAAGACGGCGCCGAGCGCCTGATGCGCGGGCAGCGTTTTGCCGAGCTGATCTTCCCGCGCCAATGGGCCCGGGGGATTTTCATCGATCTGCCGGAAACCGACCGCATCAGCGTGATCCTCGCCCATATGGCGGACTTTCCGCTGTGCGGCAGCCTGTGGCTGGAAATGGTCGACACCAACGACGGCAAGGAACTGTCGAACTTCTGCAAGAAATTCGAAGTGCACCTGCGCAAGGCGCTGATGGCGGCCGGCAAGCTGGTGGAAGATGCCCACAAGCCGCGTTTGCTGCTGACGTTCAAGAGCGGCCGTGAAGTGTTCATGGGCCTGGCGGAGTCGAACAACTCGGCGATGTGGCCGATGGGCATTCCCCGTTTGAAGTTCCCCCGCGAGGCGCCGAGCCGCTCGACCCTGAAGCTGGAAGAGGCCTGGCACCACTTCATCCCGCGCGACCAGTGGGACGAGCGCCTGCATGGCGACATGACCGGCGTTGACTTGGGGGCCGCCCCTGGTGGCTGGACCTGGCAACTGGTCAACCGTGGCATGCTGGTGACCGCCATCGACAACGGCCCGATGGCCGAAAGCCTGATGGACACCGGTCTGGTGCAGCACTTGATGGCTGACGGTTTCACCTTCAAGCCCAAGCAACCGGTGGACTGGATGGTCTGCGACATCGTCGAGAAGCCGGCGCGCAATGCCGCGATGCTGGAAGAGTGGATCGGCGACGGCCATTGCCGCGAGGCGGTGGTCAATCTCAAGCTGCCGATGAAACAGCGCTATGCCGAAGTGAAGCGTTTGCTCGAGCGCATTGCCGATGGCTTCAAGGCCCGGGGTATCAAGGTCGAGATTGGCTGCAAGCAGCTGTACCACGACCGCGAGGAAGTGACCTGCCATTTGCGTCGGATTGATGTGAAGAAACCGAAATCCCGCTGATACCGATGGACCAATGTGGGAGCGGGCTTGCTCGCGAAGACGTCGTGTCAGTCGACATCAACGCTGCTGACACACCGCTTTCGCGAGCAAGCCCGCTCCCACAGGTCAGTGGTCATCCCACAAGGGCGGCGTAATGCCACAGATGACGTTACACCCGGCAATGCGCGACAATGCCGGCCAGCTTCAGGAGTGAATCATGAGTGAAATGCTTGATACGCCGGTAGACGGCACCCTCGACGCCACCGGCCTCAACTGCCCCGAGCCGGTGATGATGCTGCACCAGCACATCCGTGATCTGGTGCCCGGTGGCCTGCTCAAGGTGATCGCCACTGACCCGTCGACCCGTCGCGATATTCCCAAGTTCTGTGTGTTTCTCGACCATGAACTGGTGGCACAGCACGAAGATGAGGGCACCTACCTCTACTGGATTCGCAAGAAGTCTGTTTAACCAACAAACCCCCTGTAGGAGCGAGCTTGCTCGCGAAAATAACGAAGGCGCCGTTGGGCATCTGGTATTTGCGCGTTATCGTTCACGAACTTCGCGAGCAAGCTCGCTCCTACAGCGTTGTGGCGATCAACCCTGGCTGTTACGAATCCGCCGGCGGGCACTGAGCGTCAGTCGGATCGACAGCATCAGCGCCGCACAGCTCAAACCGGCAATCAACCCTTCCCACAGCCCGCTCGGGCCGCTGGCCGGGCCGAACCAATCGGTCAGTCCCAGCACGTAGCCGACCGGCAGGCCGATGCCCCAATAGGCGAACAAGGTCAGGATCATCGTCACCCGAGTGTCCTGGTACCCACGCAGCGCACCGGCGCAGATCACCTGGATGGCATCGGAAAACTGATACAGCGCGGCATACACAATCAACATCGACGCAATCTGGATCACGGCCTTGTCAGGCGTGTAGATCGAGGCGATAGGTTCGCGCAGGAGCAGGATCAGTGCCGCCGAGAACGCCGCGAACACCAGTGCCGCGCCAAGCCCGACCTTCGCCGCGAAGCGCGCCTGCCAGGGATTGCCGGCCCCCAGTGCCTGGCCGACCCGCACGGTCACCGCCATGCCCAGCGAGTAAGGAATCATGAACAACAACGAGCTGATATTCAGGGCGATTTGATGCCCTGCCACCACGGTGGAGCCGAGACTGCCGATCAACAGGGCGATGACCGCGAAGATGCTGGACTCGGCGAAGACGGCGATACCGATCGGCAGGCCAATGCTGACCAGGCGCTTGATCACGGCCCATTTCGGCCGGTCGAAGCGCACCAGCACACGGGTGCGGGCATAGAACGGGGCCCAGAAGGTCCAGCCGGCCATGCTCAACGCCATGAACCACATCACGATGCCGCTGGCCCAGCCGCAACCGACGCCGCCCAGGGCCGGGGCGCCGAAATGGCCATAGATCAACGTGTAGTTCAGCGGGATGTTCAGCAGTAGGCCGCACAAGCCGATGACCATGCTCGGACGGGTCCGACCCATGCCATCGCTGTAGCAGCGCAGCACGTAATAGAACGCCATGCCCGGCAAGCCGAAGGCGATCCCGTGCAGGTAACCCATGCTCGGCTCGATCAATTGCGGATCGACTTTCATCCAGTGCAGGATCGGCTCGGCGCCGAGCAACAGGCCGCTGCCGATCAACCCGACACACAATGCGAGCCACAGCGCCTGGCGTACCAGCGGGCCGATTTCGTCAAACTGCCCGGCACCAAAGCGTTGCGCGACCTTGGGGGTGGTTGCCAGCAGGACGCCGGACATCAACAGGTAGACCGGAATCCAGATCGAATTGCCCAGGGCCACCGATGCCAGGTCCCGTGGGCTGACGCGGCCGGCCATCACCGCATCGACGAAGCCCATGGCCGTGGTGGCCAGTTGCGCGATCATGATCGGCAGGGCCAGGCCGAGCAGGCCCTTGAGTTCCAGGCGAACCGGGGTCGTGCGTGGGGCGGCGGTAGTGTCAGTCACGGAATTCACAAGCGAAGCGTCCAGAGGTTTTGATGCGCAGGGCTGCGCATTCTACGCGTTGACGCTTCGGTCAGGAAAAGACTGTGTTGGGTATTTGTAATCGCTCCGCTCTCCCTGTAGGAGCGAGCTCGCTCGCGATGAATGTGAGGGCACCGCGTTCATTCAGGCAGCCCTCGTTATCGTTAACGCCCATCGCGAGCATGCTCGCTCCTACACAGAGATGAATTCTGCGCCTACACTGCCAACCCGCCAAAGGAGCCTGCCATGCTGATTGTTGCCGACGAAAATATCCCTCTGCTCGATGCCTTCTTCGAAGGCTTCGGTGAAATCCGCCGGGTACCGGGTCGCGCCATCGACCGTGCCACGGTCGAGCAGGCCGATGTGCTGTTGGTGCGCTCGGTGACCAACGTCAATCGCGCGCTGCTCGAGGGCAGCAAGGTGCGCTTTGTCGGTACGTGCACCATCGGCACCGATCATCTGGACCTGAATTACTTTCAGCAGGCCGGTATCACCTGGTCCAGCGCGCCGGGCTGCAATGCCCGTGGCGTGGTCGACTATGTGCTCGGCAGTCTGCTGACCCTGGCCGAAATCGAGGGTGTCGACCTGACCCGGCGTACCTACGGCGTGGTCGGTGCAGGCGAAGTGGGTGGACGCCTGGTCAAGGTATTGCAAGGCCTGGGCTGGAAGGTGCTGGTGTGCGATCCGCCACGGCAAACTGCGGAAGGTGGAGACTACGTCAGCCTCGAGCAGATCATCGACGAGTGCGACGTCATCAGTCTGCACACGCCATTGACTAAACAGGGTCAGCAATCGACCTGGCATTTGTTCGATGAAAAACGCCTGAACCAGCTCAGGTCCGGCACCTGGCTGATTAATGCCAGTCGCGGGCCGGTGGTCAACAATGCAGCACTGCGCGACGTGCTGCTGGAGCGCGAAGACCTGCAAGCGGTGCTCGATGTCTGGGAAGGCGAGCCTGAAGTCGACGTGGCGCTGGCCGAACTCTGCGTGCTGGCAACGCCACACATTGCCGGTTACAGCCTCGACGGCAAGCAGCGGGGCACCGCACAGATTTATCAGGCCTATTGCGATTTCCTTGGGCAGCCAGCCCGGGTCAGCCTGGGCGATTTGCTGCCGGCGCCGTGGCTGTCGCACGTGACCCTCAATGCGCAAAGTGACCCGGCCTGGGCGCTGGCGATGCTGTGCCGTGGCGTGTATGACCCGCGACGTGACGATGCGGACTTCCGTCGCAGCCTTGTCGGCAGTGTCAGCGAGCAACGAGCGGCATTTGATGTGTTGCGCAAGAATTATCCTTCGCGCCGTGAGATCGACGGATTGCAGGTGCGGATCGAGGGGGATGCGCCTGAGTTGCAGAGGATTGTGGCGGCGTTGGGGGCGACGGCAGTCTGATAGACCGCGGTGGCCCCTTCGCGAGCAAGCCCGCTCCCACACAGGATCTATATGCACCACAAATCCCATGTAGGAGCGAGCCCTGCTCGCGATGGTCGTCAACGATGACGCGGGAAACCTGACACCCCGTGGTGCTCTCAGGTTCATCGCGAGCAAGCTCGCTCCTACAGAGAGAGGGTAATTGCCTTTTTTGCCGGCAATAAAATGTATGGTCAGCCCATCTCCTGCAACCCCATGGGCTGTTTTCGGTAAAGCTGGCTTGCGCTAATGTATCCGGGCTCGTAGTGAGCGTTGCGCTAACAACGCTCGGCCCTCGATGAGTAGCCGC